>NZ_JBWXUE010000002.1:54639-143628 GCF_057158765.1 Kitasatospora sp. NEAU-69 | reverse complement strand
TCTGGTGGAGAGCATTCAAAGGAGGGGGGGGGGGGGTTGGCACCCCACCAATCAGTGGGGTGCCAACCGCTCCCGAACGGGACGATTCCGCTACCGCCGCGGCCGCCACACGACCAGCGCGCTCGACTGCTGGGTCGGCTGGTACGGCACCAGGTCGCGCCGGTAGGACGCGTGCACCGCGGCCTCCCGGGCCTGCAGCGCGGTGGCCGCGCCCTCGACCGCGCTGGCGAGTTCGGCCACCCGCGACTGGAGCGCGGCGACCTGGTTCTCCAGTTCGATGATCCGCTTGATCCCGGCCAGGTTGATGCCCTCGTCCTGGGACAGCCGCTGGACCTCGCGCAGCTGCTGGATGTCCCGCGCCGAGTAGCGCCGGCCGCCGCCGCCGGTGCGGTCCGGGCAGACCAGGCCGAGGCGGTCGTACTGGCGCAGGGTCTGCGGGTGCAGCCCGGAGAGCTCGGCCGCCACCGAGATGACGTAGACCGGGGTGTCCTCGGTCAGTACGTAGCTCGCTCCGGGCCCGGCGGCGGTGCGCCGCGGGCGCGGACGGGGCCCGCCGGGCAGGCCCTCGCCGAGCCCCACGCCGATGACGGGGTCGGCTCTCATGTCGGAATCACGCATGGGTCAGATCACGCTCCCTCCGCCGCCTTGAACAGGGCGGCTCGCGGGTCCTCTGCTGCCGTGGCCTCGCGGTACTGCTCCAGGGCGGTCAGCGCGTCGCCGACCGTCTCCTGCGGAACCGTCACCTCGACGGTGACCAGCAGGTCGCCCCGGGTGCCGTCCTTGCGGGTGGCGCCCTTGCCGCGAGCCCGTAGCGTCAGCCCGTTGGCGCTGCCGCCGGGCAGCCGGAGCTTCACCGAGGGGCCGTTCAGGGTCGGCACCTCGATGGTGCCGCCGAGCGCGGCTTCCGGGAAGGACACCGGCACGGTGACCGTCAGGTTGTCGCCCTTGCGGCCGAAGACCGGGTGCGAGTCCACGTGCACGGTGACGTAGAGGTCGCCGGGCTGGCCGCCGCGCTCGCCCTGGGCGCCCTTGCCCTTGAGCCGGATCCGCTGCGCGTCCTGCACACCGGCCGGGATCCGCACCTGCATGGTGCGGGCCGAGCTGGCCCGGCCGCTGCCGTGGCAGTCGGGGCACGGGTCGTCGACGATCATGCCGCGGCCCTTGCAGTCCCGGCAGGGGTCGGAGAGCGCGAAGGCGCCCTGACCACGGCTGACCGTGCCGGCGCCGACGCAGGTCGGGCAGACCCGCGGCGTGGTGCCGGCCTTGGCGCCGGTGCCGGCGCAGGCACGACAGGCGGCCTGGCTGGTCATCCGGAGCGGGACGGTGGCGCCGTCCACCGCCTCCTCGAAGCTCAGCGTGACCTCGGTCTCGACGTCGGCGCCGCGGCGCGGCTGGGGCTGCCGGCCGCCGCGGTTGAAGAGGCCGCCGAAGACGTCCCCGATGCCGCCGCCGCCCGCGGTCTGCGAGCCGCTGAACAGGTCGCCGAAGTCGAAGCTGTAGTTGCCGGTTCCGTTGCCGGGAGCACCGGTGCGCATGCCGCCGGCGCCGAAGAGGCTGCGGGCCTCGTCGTACTCCTTGCGGCGCTTGTCGTCCGACAGGACGTCGTACGCCTCGGAGATGTCCTTGAAGCGGTCCTCGGCCTTGGCGTCGCCCTTGTTCGCATCCGGGTGGAACTCCCGGGCGAGCTTGCGGTACGTCTTCTTGATCTCCGCGGTGGTGGCGTCCTTGGGCACACCGAGGACCTTGTAGTAGTCCTTCTCCACGTAGTCCTTAGTGCTCATGCCCCACCTCGCTGCGCTCGGCGGCTGCTTCACACATCGCGCTGCCCTCGATGATCCGCTTTCCCCCAGCCTCCGGCCGGGAGTACTCCCATCGCTCGCTCATGTGCTGCTGCCACCTCCCGAGTGGATCAATACGACGCTGCGGAGCCGCACGTCACCAGAGGCGACGTGCGACCCCGCAGCGCACAGCGTGTCAGTTGTCGGCCGCACCGTCAGCCTCAGGGGCCTCCGAGTCGGGTCCGGCGGACTGGGCCCCCGGCTGCGGTTCCGCGACTGCCACCATCGCCGGGCGGATGATCCGCTCGCCGATCCGGTAGCCCGGCTGCAGGACCTGCACGCAGGTGTCCTCGGTGACGTCCGAGGAGTAGCTGTGCATCAGGGCCTCGTGCAGGTTCGGGTCGAAGGGCTCGCCCTCCTTGCCGAACTGCTGCAGCCCGAGCTTGGCCACCACGGTCTCCAGCGACTCGGCGACCGACTTGAAGCCGCCGGTCACCTCGCCGTGCTCGCGCGCCCGGCCGATGTCGTCCAGCACCGGGATCAGCGACTCCAGGATGTTGGAGACGGCGATCTCGCGGACCGTCAGCCGGTCCCGCTCGACGCGCTTGCGGTAGTTCTGGTACTCGGCCTGGAGCCGCTGGAGGTCACCCGTGCGCTCGGTGAGCTCCTTCTTCGCGGCTGCCAGCTCATCCGACCCGGCCTCGGCGGCGGCGCCCTTCAGCGCCTCCTCCGCGGCCTTCAGGACGGCTTCGTCGGCGTTGGAGTCGTCGCCGGGCTCCACGCCCTGCGGCTTCTCCGTCATGCGGACGCACCGCCCTTGGGCTTCTCGTCGTCGATGATCTCCGCGTCCACGACGTCGTCGTCCTTCGCGGAGCCGGCGTTCTCGCCACCCTCGGCGCCGGCCGGACCGGCCGCGTCGGCGTTGGCGTAGAGCGCCTGGCCGAGCTTCTGGGCGGTGGTGGAGACCTTCTCCGAGGCCTCGCGGATGGCCGCGATGTCCTCGCCCTTCAGGGCCTCCTTGAGCTCGCCGATCGAGGTCTCGACCTCGGTCTTGACGTCGGCCGGGAGCTTGTCGGTGTTGTCCGCGATGAACTTCTCGGTCGAGTAGACGAGCTGCTCGGCCTGGTTACGGGTCTCGACCGACTCGCGGCGCTTGTGGTCCTCCTCCGCGTACTGCTCGGCCTCGCGCATCATGCGCTCGATGTCGTCCTTCGGCAGCGCGGAGCCACCGGTGACGGTCATCCGCTGCTCCTTGCCGGTGCCGAGGTCCTTGGCGCCGACGTGCATGATGCCGTTCGCGTCGATGTCGAAGGTGACCTCGATCTGCGGCAGGCCGCGGGGGGCCGGCGGCAGGCCGGTCAGCTCGAACATGCCGAGCTTCTTGTTGTACGCCGCGATCTCGCGCTCGCCCTGGTAGACCTGGATCTGCACGGACGGCTGGTTGTCCTCGGCCGTGGTGAAGATCTCGGAGCGCTTGGTCGGGATCGTGGTGTTGCGCTCGATCAGCTTGGTCATGATGCCGCCCTTGGTCTCGATACCCAGGGACAGCGGGGTGACGTCGAGCAGCAGGACGTCCTTGACCTCACCCTTCAGCACACCGGCCTGCAGGGCGGCGCCGATGGCGACGACCTCGTCCGGGTTGACGCCCTTGTTGGCGTCCTGGCCGCCGGTGAGCTCCTTGACGAGCTCGGCGACGGCGGGCATCCGGGTGGAGCCACCGACGAGCACCACGTGGTCGATCTCGGACAGGTTGATACCCGCGTCCTTGATCACGTTGTGGAACGGCGTCTTGCAGCGCTCCAGCAGGTCCGCGGTCAGCTGCTGGAACTGGGCCCGGGTGAGCTTCTCGTCCAGGTGCAGCGGGCCCTCGGCGGAGGCCGTGATGTACGGCAGGTTGATGGAGGTCTCGGAGGACGAGGAGAGCTCGATCTTGGCCTTCTCGGCCGCCTCGCGCAGGCGCTGGAGCGCCATCTTGTCCTTGGAGAGGTCCACGCCGTGGCCGGCCTGGAAGACCTTCACCAGGTGGTCGACGACCTTCTGGTCCCAGTCGTCGCCACCGAGGTGGTTGTCACCGTTGGTGGCCTTCACCTCGACCACGCCGTCGCCGATCTCCAGCAGCGACACGTCGAAGGTGCCGCCACCGAGGTCGAAGACCAGAATGGTCTGGTCGTCCTTGTCCAGGCCGTAGGCCAGCGCGGCCGCGGTCGGCTCGTTGACGATGCGCAGGACGTTGAGGCCCGCGATCTCACCGGCCTCCTTGGTGGCCTGGCGCTCGGAGTCGGAGAAGTAGGCCGGGACGGTGATGACGGCGTCGGTGACCGTCTCGCCCAGGTACGCCTCGGCGTCGCGCTTCAGCTTCTGCAGGATGAAGGCGCTGATCTGCTGGGGGTTGAAGTCCTTGCCATCCAGGTTGATCTTCCACCCGGTGCCCATGTGGCGCTTGACCGAACGGATCGTCCGGTCGACGTTGGTGACCGCCTGGCGCTTGGCGACCTCGCCGACCAGCACCTCGCCGTTCTTGGCGAAGGCGACGACGGACGGCGTGGTCCGGGCGCCCTCGGCGTTGGTGATGACGGTGGGCTCACCGCCTTCGAGAACACTGACGACCGAGTTCGTCGTGCCGAGGTCGATACCGACCGCGCGTGCCATCGTAAATACCTCCACGTAAGAGTTGAGCTTTACGGGCTCAAGCATGCCTGACCGCTCGGCGATCGTCAACAGGACTGAGTCGGTGCCGCTCAACTTTATTGCGCGCTTATCTCGCCCCGGCCGTTGCGCGTGGTTCGAAGGGGTGAGTGGTGGCAGGCGTGACAGCCGCCATAGCTTGTGCGTCTTCTGAACCGGCGTTCACGGGCGGTAGTGTCCGCCCCGATCCCCGAAATAAGTTACCGGTGAGTACACTGCCGGTGGGGGATCGTCGCATCCTGAGACCCCATACCCACATCGCCCTCGTAACCGCAGGAGACGGAGAGCCGATGCAGCTAGCAGCGATCGTCATCTCGCTGGTCACCACTGTGATCGGCATCGCGCTCGCCACCCGTGCGGGCATGTACATCTACCAGGTCGTCAAGACCGGGGCGCCGGACGGCACCCGCACCGGCCAGCCGGTCCAGCGGGCGAAGACGGTGGGCGTCGAGTTCATCGGCCACACCCGGATGAACCGCTGGGGCGTGGTCGGCGTCGCGCACTGGTTCGTCGCGGTCGGCTTCTTCACGCTCTTCCTGACGCTGGTCACCGCGATCTGCCAGCTCTTCGACGCCGAGTTCGAGTTCCCGGTGCTCGGCGGCTGGCTGCCGTACGAGCTCTTCACCGAGCTGGTCGGCACCTTCACCACGCTGGGCATCGCGACGCTGATCGTGATCCGGCTGCTCAGCCTGCCGTCCCGGGCCGGCCGCAAGTCGCGGTTCGCCGGCTCGATCGCCTGGCAGGCGTTCTACGTCGAGTACACGATCCTCGGCATCGGCATCTGCATCATGATGCTGCGCGGCATCGAGGGCGCGCTGACCAACGTCGGCTCCTACGAGGTGCGGTACCTGATCTCGTACCCGCTGGTCGCCGCGTTCCACGGGCTCGCGCACGGCACGCTGGTGAACCTGATCTACATCTTCGCGACGCTGAAGATCTGCATCTCCTTCGCCTGGGCGATCACGATCGGCATCAACCCGTCGATGGGTGTCGCCTGGCACCGGTTCCTGGCGTTCTTCAACATCTTCTTCAAGCGCGAGGAGGACGGCGACGTCGCCCTCGGCCCGCTGCGGCCGATGACCAGCGGCGGTCAGCCGATCGACTTCGAGGACCCGGCCGAGGACGCCGTGTTCGGCGTCTCCCAGGTCGAGCACTTCTCCTGGAAGGGCATCCTCGACTTCTCCACCTGCACCGAGTGCGGTCGCTGCCAGTCGCAGTGCCCGGCCTGGAACACCGGCAAGCCGCTGTCGCCGAAGCTGCTGATCATGAGCCTGCGGGAGCACGCCTTCGCGAAGGCGCCGTACCTGCTGGCCGGTGGCGGCAAGGACGCGGAGGGCAACGAGAAGGCCACCGCCGAGCAGCTCGCCGGCGTGCCCGCCGCGGCGCTGGCCGAGGCCGAGCGCCCGCTGATCGGCACCGCCGAGGCCCCTGACTCTGGTGTGTTGGGCGGCGTCATCGACCCGGACGTCCTCTGGTCCTGCACCACCTGTGGCGCCTGCGTGGAGCAGTGCCCGGTGGACATCGAGCACATCGACCACATCGTCGACATGCGCCGCTACCAGGTGATGATCGAGTCCTCGTTCCCGACCGAGGCCGGGACGATGCTCAAGAACCTGGAGAACAAGGGCAACCCGTGGGGCATGGCCACCAAGGCCCGGCTCGACTGGGTCAAGGAGCTCAAGAAGGAGACCGGCATCGAGGTGCCGGTGATCGGTCAGGACATCGACCCCGCCGAGGTCGAGTACCTCTACTGGGTCGGCTGCGCCGGCGCCCTGGAGGACCGCGCCAAGAAGACCACCAAGGCCTTCGCGGAGCTGCTGCACACCGCCGGTGTGAAGTTCGCGATCCTCGGCAAGGAGGAGTCCTGCACCGGTGACTCGGCCCGCCGCCTGGGCAACGAGTTCCTGTTCCAGATGCTCGGCGCGCAGAACGTCGAGACGCTGAACACCGTGCTGGAGGACGCGCCGGTCAAGCGGATCGTCGCCACCTGCCCGCACTGCTTCAACACCATCGCGAACGAGTACCCGCAGCTCGGCGGTCACTTCGAGGTGATCCACCACACCCAGCTGCTGCAGCACCTGATCGACGAGGGCAAGCTGGTCCCGGTGAACCCGGTCGAGGGTCTGATCACCTATCACGACCCGTGCTACCTGGGCCGTCACAACAAGGTCTACAGCCCGCCGCGCGAGATCATGGACAAGGTCCCGGGGCTGCGTCAGCAGGAGATGCACCGTCACAAGGAGCGCGGGTTCTGCTGTGGCGCCGGTGGCGCGCGGATGTGGATGGAGGAGCGGATCGGCAAGCGGATCAACACCGAGCGGGTGGACGAGGCGCTGTCGCTCAACCCCGACATCGTCTCCACCGCCTGCCCGTTCTGCCTGGTGATGCTCTCCGACTCGGTGAACGGCAAGAAGAACGAGGGCGCGGCGAAGGAGCACCTCAAGGTGGTCGACGTCGCCCAGCTGCTGCTCGACTCGGTGAAGGCGCTGCCCGAGGCGCCGGTTGAACCGGCGGAGCCGGCGAGCGTCTGACGCGGGCCCGGGGCGCTCTTCGGGGCGCCCCTCGGGCCGCTGTGAAGTGCACGTTCTGTGGTACGGGAGTTCGAGCTGTGCGCGAATGTGCTTGCGGCTTGAACCCTCACATATGATGCCTGCCCCGGGTGATATTCGCCCGGGGCAGGCTGCTTATGGTGTTGGCATCGCTTTTTGTCATGGCACCGGGAATTGCAGCTTCGGGGGGCCGCGACCACCCGGTCGAGCAGGACCAAGTACCCAAGCGACGGCCTTGGCAACACTCCACAGGCCAGGTCGCTGACCGGAACCAAGGGGAGAAACCCACAAATGACCCAGGCGATCATGCTGGTCGGCGGTCAGGGCACACGGCTGCGCCCGCTCACCACGCACACCCCGAAGCCGATGCTGCCGGTCGCGGGCGTGCCGTTCATCGCGCACCAGCTCGCCCGGGCCGCGGCCGCGGGCGTCACGCGCGTGGTGCTCGCGACCTCCTACCTGGCAGAGATCTTCGAGGAGCACTTCGCCGACGGCACCCCGTACGGCCTGGAGCTCGTCTACCTGACCGAGGTCGAGCCGCTGGGCACCGGCGGTGCGATCCGCAACGCCGCCGAGGGCCTCACCTGCGGCCCGGACGAGCCGGTGCTGATCTTCAACGGTGACATCCTGTCCGGTCTCGACATCGCCGCGCTGCGCGACGGTCACGTGGCCGCCGGGGCCGACGTCACGCTGCACCTCACCCGGGTCGAGGACCCGCGCGCCTTCGGCCTGGTCCCGACCTCCGAGGACGGCCGGGTGCTGGAGTTCCTGGAGAAGCCGGAGACGCCCGAGCAGATCGTCACCGACCAGATCAACGCCGGCTGCTACGTCTTCACCCGCTCGGTGATCGACCGCATCCCGGCCGGCCGGGTGGTCTCGGTCGAACGCGAGACGTTCCCCGAGCTGCTGGAGACCGGCGCGCTGGTGCGCGGCGTCGTGGACACCTCGTACTGGCTCGACCTCGGCACCCCCGCCGCGTTCGTCCGCGGCTCGGCCGACCTGGTGCTCGGCAAGGTCGACTCGCCGGCGCTGCCCGGCCCGACCGGTGACGCGCTGCTGCTGGACGGCGCGACCGTCGACCCGGCCGCCGTGCTCAGCTCGGGCACCGTGGTCGCGGCCGGCGCGGTCGTCGCGGCCGGCGCGATCGTCGAGGGCAGCGTCGTGCTGCCGGGCGCCGTGATCGGTGCGGACGCCTTCGTCAAGGACTCGATCGTCGGCGCGTACGCGGTGATCGGCGAGCGCACCTCGCTGGACGGCGCGGTGATCGGTGACGGTGCCACCGTCGAGTCCGACAACGAGCTGCCGAACGGCATCCGGATCGCCTGCGGCACGCTGCTGCCGGTCGGCGCCGTGCGCACCACCGCCGGCCCCGGCGGCTGCCCCGCCGGTCAGAGCTCGGCGGCCGCGGTGCACGGGTCGGTGCTGCAGAAGTAGGCCGGTGCCGCTCCGGCGGCGCGGTTTCGGTGTTTCCCGGCCGGGGCTCTGCGGCGGGGCTGTGCGTCACAGCCCTGCTGCAAAGCCCCGGCTCTCGTTCCCCGGTCGGGCTGCGCTGCGCCATTACGGGTACCGTTCGAGGGTGGCTGGGAACGGATACGAGAACGGGCGCGCCGGCGGGAACTCCTGGACCGGTGGGCAGCCTGAGTACTTCACTGCGCCGCAGCAGGGGGACGGGTACGGGGACGGGTACGCCGAGGGCTACGGCTACGGCGATGCCGCGGACCCGTATCGGGCCGACCAGCCGGGGCACACCCGTGCGTTCGCGGTCGGTGAGCAGTACGCCGCCGACCCGCGCCAGGGCCAGGGGGGCCACCACCAGGAGCCCTATCCGCCCGGCTACCGGCCGGCGGCGCCCCGCCAGGACAACGTCGCCACCTACCGCGCCGGCGGCCGTACCGCGCCGCGGGCCGGCGGGCCGCGACTGCACTGGCAGGCACTGCTGACCGGCATGTACCGGGCGCCGGTGCGCACCTTCGACCAGATGCGCGACCACCAGGTCTGGCTGCCCGCCGTCACGGTCTCGCTGCTCTACGCGGTGCTCGCGGTGTTCGGCTTCGGCGACACCCGCACCGAGATCGTCAAGTCCACGTTCAGCACGGCCGCCTGGTCGCTGGCCGCGGTGGCGGTCTGCTTCACGCTGGCCGGCCTGATGCTCGGCGCCGTCACGTACGCGCTGGCCCGCCAGCTCGGCGGCGACGGCCCCTGGCCGTCCACCGTCGGCCTGGCCGTGCTGATCGGCTGGACCTCCGACGTGCCGCGGCTGTTGCTCGCCCTGGTGCTGCCGTCGGGCAGCCCGCTGGTGCAGGTGGTCGGCTGGCTGACCTGGCTGTTCTGCGCCTTCCTGCTGACCACGATGCTCCGCCGGGTGCACGATCTGCCCTGGGGCAAGGCCGCCGGCGCGGGCGCGCTGCAGTTGCTGGCGCTGCTGGTGCTGCTCAAGCTCCCGACCCTGGGCTGAGCCCCCGCCCCACCGTTCCCCTTTTTCTTCTCTCCCCTACTGCTACCTACTGCCTCTCCCCATCCCTCATGCACGGAGCCAGCGAATGACCCTCCCCACCACCCGAGTCAGCTTCCCCGGCGGGGCGGTGACCGGCGAGTCCACCGTGCTCGCCGTG
This sequence comes from Kitasatospora sp. NEAU-69, assembly GCF_057158765.1. Lineage (NCBI taxonomy): Bacteria > Bacillati > Actinomycetota > Actinomycetes > Kitasatosporales > Streptomycetaceae > Kitasatospora > Kitasatospora sp. NEAU-69. Next base: position 134,004 of record NZ_JBWXUE010000002.1, on the reverse strand, counting down.
CACCCGCTCGCGGACGGCCGGTTCGGCATCGTCACCGCCGAGACGCCGTTCCACCCGCTCGACCACACCTGGCCCGACCAGCCCGCCGACACCGGCACGCTGACCGTGGCCGGCACCGAGCTCGCGGTGGTGGACTGCCTGACCGCCGCGGTCGCCGCCGATGGCGACGAGCTGCTTGTCGGCACCGACATCCCGGTGCGGCGCGGCGACGAGGAGTGGTCCTGGCTGGTGCTGCACGTGCTGGCCGAGGCGCCGGGCGAGGCCGTCGGCGAGCTGCTCGGGGCGCCCGTCGCGCTGAGCGTCGACGCCGAGCGCCGCGCCGCGCTCTCCGCCGCGCACACCGGCTGCCACCTGCTCGCGCTCGCGCTGAACGCCGCGCTGGCGAGCCGCTGGCGCAAGGACCCGGGCCGCGCCGACGCGTTCGGCAACCCGGACTTCGACAGCCTCGCGATGGCCTCGTCCGTGATGGACACCGAGGCCAGCACGGACGTCTACCGGCTCGGCAAGTCGCTGCGCAAGAAGGGCTTCAGCGCCGAGGCCACCGAGGAGCTGCCGGCCCTGGCCGACGCGCTGCCGGCGATCACCGCCGACGTCAACGAGCGGCTCGCCGCCTGGGTCGCCGCCGACGCCCCGGTCCGGATCGAGGTCCCCGGCCCCGAGCTGACCGCCCGCCGGCGCTGGCACTGCGAGCTGCCGGTCGGCCCCGCCGAGATCGCCTGCGGCGGCAGCCACCTCCACCGACTGGGACAACTCGCGGCCCTGGAGACCGAGTTGACCCTGTCGGAGGACGGCAGCGAGCTCACCGCAGTGACCCGCCCCAAGCGGGCCTGAGTCCTGCGACCTCTGCGACCTATTCCCTAGACATCCGTCCGGTGGAAGTTCAGGTACGAGCGCGACGGCGTCGGCCCGCGCTGCCCCTGGTAGCGCGAGCCGTACCGCTCGGAGCCGTACGGGTGCTCGGAGGGCGAGGAGAGCCGGAACAGGCAGAGCTGCCCGATCTTCATCCCCGGGTACAGCTTGATCGGCAGCGTGGCCACGTTGGACAGCTCCAGCGTGACGTGCCCGCTGAACCCCGGGTCGATGAAGCCGGCCGTCGAGTGCGTCAGCAGCCCGAGCCGACCCAGGCTCGACTTGCCCTCGAGTCGCGAGGCCACGTCGTCCGGCAGCGTGATCACCTCGTACGTCGAGGCGAGCACGAACTCACCCGGGTGCAGGATGAACGCGTCGTCCCCGTCCGGCTCGACCAGCCGCGTGAGGTCGGGCTGCTCCTCGGAGGGGTCGATGTGCGGGTAACGGTGGTTCTCGAACACCCGGAAGAAGCGGTCCAGGCGCACGTCGATGCTCGACGGCTGGACCATGGCCGGTTCGAACGGGTCGATCCTGACCCGGCCGTTGTCGATCTCACTACGGATGTCTTTGTCTGAGAGCAGCACGCCATGAGGTTACGTGCTGCCCGCCCGAGCGCCGAATCTGTCCCACCCCGAACACGCCGGTGGGGCCCTCCCACCGGAAGGCCCCACCACCCGCGGCACCCGCGGCCCACCCCGCCTCAGGCGAGGAACGCCGCAGCCTCCAACCGCAACGCCCGCGCCAACTCCGTTGCCGACAGCGCATTCACGTCAGCCGGCACCGAGTTCCGCAGCCGCCCGCACTGCGGACACCTGATCAACCGCCCCGGCCCCAGCCGCCGGACCCCGAGATTCTGCATCGGGAACATGCTGGTACTGAACAGGTGCCCCTCGGCACAACGAACAACCGTCCGCTGCTCCATCGATCCCCTTCCCACGCTTCCCCAGTTACCCCAACAACCGATTCCGCAGCGAGCCCCCTGCCGAGAGAGCCGCCGCCGCAGGTTGACAGCGTCACATTAGGGGATCTTCCGGACATCCCCACCCCGCCTCGCCGCCACCCCGACCGCCCCGCACCCCCACGCTAGGCCGTTCGCGCCACCCCCGCAGAAAGGGGGTGCGGGGGCGCGCGTGGGATGGGGTAACATGGTGCATGATCGAGCGGTTACTGACGGCTCGTCAGGCGGGCGTAGTTTAATGGTAGAACATGAGCTTCCCAAGCTTATAGCGCGAGTTCGATTCTCGTCGCCCGCTCCGCAGTGAAGCCCCAGGTCATATGGCCTGGGGCTTTCTTGTTGTTTCAGGGCGTCCTGAATAGCTCGGTATCGCGGTGGCCTACGGCGCGGTGGTAGCGGTTGGCGGTGTGCTGCAAGTGGGCGGCCAGGTCCGGGGCGTTTTCGAGGTGGAAGTCGACGTCCAGGGCGCCTAGGAGGAAGGCGAGGGTGCGGGGGCTGTCGGCGCCGGCGTGGAGGAGGCAGGTGTGGTCGTCGAGGGGCTCGATGGTGCCGTAGCCGGCGGCGGCGCGGGCGGTGTCGGAGTCGGCGGGGGTGTGCAGGCGGATCGTGGCCCGGTAGGGCCATAGGTGGGCGACGCCGCGGGCGACGTGGGCGGCGGCGTCGCCGCCGGGGAGGTCGCGGGGGGTGAAGCGTGGGCCGGTGGGGGAGCGGGGGGTGATCCGGTCGACTCGGAAGGTGCGCCAGTCGTCGCGGTCGAGGTCCCAGGCGACGAGGTACCAGCGGGGGCCCCAGGTGACGAGTTCGTGCGGTTCGGTGATCCGGGTGCTCGGGGCGCCGTTGTGGCCGAGGTAGTCGAAGCGCAGTTGACGGTGGTCGCGGCAGGCGGTGCCGACTGTCGTGAGGACCTCGGCGTTCACGGTGGGGGTGGCGGTGTGGGCGGGCACCGTGGAGACCTGGAGGGCATTGACCCGGTGCCGCAGCCGGGCCGGCAGGACCTGTTCGAGTTTGACCAGGGCGCGCAGGGCCGTCTCGCCGATGCCGGCGACGCCGCTGCCGGTCGCGGTGCGCAGGGCCACCGCGATGGCCACCGCCTCCTCGTCGTCCAGGAGCAGCGGAGGCAACTGGGCGCCGGCGCCGAGGCGGTAGCCGCCGTCGATGCCCTTGACGGCGTTGACCGGGTAGTCGAGGTCGCGCAGCTTGTCCACGTCCCGGCGGACGGTCCGGGTGCTCACCCCGAGGCGGTCGGCGAGGTCCTGGCCGGACCATTCGCGGTGGGACTGCAGCAGTGTCAGCAGCCGGAGCAGGCGGGCGGAGGTCTCCTTCATGTCGCAGAGCCTGTCAGTTGTATAGGACGGAAGGTGTCCGCTGGTACCGGTGCTGCGACAACTAGTCGGCGAACAGGGTGCGTTCGACGTGCTGGGTGTCGGTGAACTCGCGGACCGAGGTGATCCGGCCGTCCTGCACGGTGAAGATGCCGATGCAGTGGTTGTCGTAGCGGTGCCCGTGCACGGTGGTGCCCTTCGAGGTCCACTCCGCCATCACCTGGTCGCCCTCGGCGATCGTGCCGATCAGGGCGATCTCGGGGGTGCCGCCGGGGGCGAAGAGGGTGCCGGCCGAGCCGAGGAAGTCGTTGATGATGGCGTCCCGGCCGCGCCACACGCCGGTGAGCGGCAGGTCGCCGGGGTAGGTCCAGGTGGCGTCCTCGGCGAAGCTGGCGACGATCGTCGCCAGGTCGCCCTCGGCGACGGCGTTGACGTAGGTGATGACGACGGTGCGCGGGTCGGTGCTGGTCATGGTGGAGTCTCCTTGGGGTGGGGTGGGGTGGTTTGAGGTGGGATGGGTTGAGGTGGGGCGGGCTGGGGTCAGGTGAGGGTGAGGACGGCGTTGCCGCGGATCCGGCGGGCGGCCAGGTCGGTGAGGACCTCGGCCGTGTGGCTCCAGTCCTCGACCAGGCCGATCTCCGGGTGCAGCCGGCCCTCGCCGACGAGCCGGACCAGCGTCTCCAGGTCCGCGGCGTACGGCTGGTCGGCGTCGGCGTAGCTGAAGTGCCGGATGGTCGCGGACACCGGGCCGTAGAGGAGGTCGAAGAAGTTCAGGGTCGCGGGCTCCCGGCTGGCCTGGCCGAACCAGATGAGCTCGCCGCGCGGGACCAGCCGGCCGAGGGCGAGCGCGAGGTTGGCGCCGCCGGTGGACTCCAGGACCACGTCGAACGGTCCGGCCGCGTCCTCGATCCGCTGGACCACGGTCGCTCCGAGCTCGGCCAGCCGGGCGCCGCGCTCCGCCGAACTGCTGACCGCCGTAACCAACGCCCCGGCTGCGGTGGCGAGTTCGACGAAGTAGTGCCCGACGCCGCCGGAGGCACCGGTGAGCAGCAGCCGCTTTCCGGTGACGCAGCCGGCCGCCCGCAGCAGTCGCAGCGCCGTCAGGCCGGCCAGCGGCAGCGCGGCCGCCTCGACGGCCGTCACCTGCTCGGGGAGCCGGGCCACCGAGCCGGTCGGCACCGCGACGTACTCCGCCCAACCGGACGCCGGCGGGTGCGCCACCACGCGCTGCCCGACGGCCGGTCCGGTGCCGTCGGCGGCGGCCTGGACGACGAGCCCGGCGACGTCCTTGCCCGGGCGCCAGGCGGCCGGCGGGCTCTCCAGCAGGAACGTCTCGCCGCGGTTGACGGAGTAGGCGTCGACCTTGACCAGCACCTCGTCCCGGCGCGGTTCGGGCTGCGGCACCTCGCTGATCTCCACCGTCCGGTCGGCGCGGGCGGTGGCGGTGAATGCCTTCATCGGTCCTTCCTTCCTCTCGCTTCGCTCGTCTGGCTCGTTCCTCCTGAGGAACAGCAAACCGCCGACGCGGCAGGGCGGTCCAACAACCGGAAAAGGGCTGTGACAACTGCCGGTTGTCGGCGAGGATGGCTCGCGTGGATCTTGATCTGGCGCAGCTGCGCGCATTCGTCGCGGTCGCCGAGCATCTGCACTTCCGGCGAGCGGCGGAGACGCTCTCGATGACCCAGCAGGGGCTGTCGAAGCGGATCGCACGGCTGGAGGAGGCGCTCGGCACCAGCCTGGTGGCCCGGGACCGGACCCGGGTCGAACTCACCGCCGCAGGCCGGCGCCTGCTCGAACCGGCCCGCGCCGCACTGGCCGCGGGGGCCGCCGCGGTGGCGGCGGTGGGCCAGGACGACCGACCGGTCCGGGTCGATGTGTGGGGGCACCTCTTCGAACCGCTGCGGACGGTACGGGAGGCGCTGGACGCCGGCGAGGGGCTGCCGGTGGTGGAGGTCGGGCCGGGGCGCGACCTGCCCGGGGTCGGAGCGGCGCTGGTGCGGGGCGAGATCGGCGCCGGGTTCGGCCGGTTCCACCCGTTCGGGGACGGGCTCGACCTGGCGCTCGCCCACCGGCTGGTCCGGCTGGAGCCGCTGGACGCCGTGATCGCCGCCGACCATCCGCTGGCCGCCGCCGAGCAGCTGCGGCCGGACCAACTGGGCGGGCTGCGGCTGGTGTTGCCCGCGACGGCCGGACGGCTGGACTTCCTCGGCCGGTTCGCCGAGCGGTTCGCCGTGCCGGTGCTGCCGGGCGAGGCCAACCTGGGGCTCGACCACCTCCTGGACCGGGTGCGCACGACGCCGGGCGGGTGCACCCTGCTGCCGTCCGAGCTGCCGTTGGCGCCGGGGTCGGGCCTCGTGGTGGTGCCGCTGGTCGAGCCGACGCCGCTGTACGCCTGGTCGCTGGTCTGGCACCGGGACCGGCCGGACCCGGGGGTGCCCGCGCTGCTCCAGGCGTTCGCCGAGGCCGGCCGGCGCCGCCGCTGGCTGGAGTACCGCCCGGGCCGCGACTGGCTCCCGGAGGCGGACCACCGGGACGTGCTGACGGGCCCGTAGCGCGGCAATCAGTGGTTCGGGTGGTCGGTGCGGCGGCTCGCGGATGGCGTTCTTCCGCGTGCGGCCGACCCGGGACATGATGGGGCGCATGGATCTTCGCATCTTCACCGAACCGCAGCAGGGCGCCTCCTACGACACGCTGTTGCGGGTGGCCCAGGCCGCCGAACAGCTGGGCTACGACGGCTTCTTCCGCTCCGACCACTACCTCAGGATGGGCGACGGCGACGGGCTGCCCGGCCCGACCGACGCGTGGATCACGCTGGCCGGGCTGGCGCGTGAGACCAAGCGGATCCGGCTCGGCACGCTGATGACCGCCGGCACCTTCCGGCTGCCCGGGGTGCTGGCGATCCAGCTGGCACAGGTGGACGCGATGAGTGGCGGCCGGGTCGAACTCGGCCTCGGCGCAGGCTGGTTCGAGGCGGAGCACCGTGCGTACGGGATCCCGTTCCCGCAGCGGAAGATCGACCGGCTGGAGGAGCAGCTGGCGATCATCACCGGGATGTGGGAGACGAAGACCGGTGAGACCTTCTCCTTCGACGGCACGCACTACCAGCTGACGGACTGTCCGGCGCTGCCCAAGCCGGTGCAGCGGCGGATCCCGGTGCTGCTCGGCGGCGCCGGGGTGAAGCGCACGCCGGCGCTGGCGGCGCGCTACGCGGACGAGTTCAACATGCCCTTCCTGTCCGTCGAGACCAGCGCGGAGCAGATCGCCCGGGTGCGCGCGGCGGCCGAGGAACGCGGCCGGGCGGCCGATGAGTTGATCTACTCCAACGCGCTGGTCGCATGCGTCGGCCGGGACGACGCCGAGGTGGCGCGCCGGGCCGCCGCCATCGGGCGGGAGGTCGAGGAGCTCAAGGAGAACGGCCTGGCCGGGACGCCGGCCGAGGTGGTGGCGAAGATCGGCCGGTACCAGGAGATCGGCAGCCGGCGTATCTACCTGCAGATCCTCGACCTCGACGACCTGGACCACCTGGAGCTGATCGCCGCCGAGGTGCAGCCGCAGCTCGGCTGAGCGAGCTCGCTGGGCCCGCGGAGGCGGCGCTTGACCTCAAGTGCGCTTGAAGTTGCACGATGATCGAACCAGCCGGTCGATCGAGGGGATGTCTCATGCGTGCCGTGTGGTTGCGGGAGTTCGGCGGGCCCGAGGTGCTGGTCGCGGGGGAGGCGCCCGAGCCGGTGGCCGGTCCGGGGCAGGTGCTGATCGAGGTCGGGTACGCGAACATCACCTTCGTCGAGACGCAGTTCCGGGCCACCGGCGCCGGGCCGTTCGCGGCGGAGCTGCCGATGATCCCCGGCAACGGCGTCGGCGGCACGGTCACCGCCGTCGGCGCGGGGGTGGATGCCGGCTGGCTCGGCCGCCGGGTGGTCTCCGGGACGGGCGGGGCGGGTGGCTACGCCGAGCTGGCCGCGGTGCCCGCCGCCGGGCTGTACCCGGTGCCGGACGGGCTCGCGCTGGACGCGGCGGTCGCGCTGCTCGCCGACGGGCGGACCGCCGGGATGCTGCTGGACGAGGTCGGCGTCCGGGCCGGGGACCGGGTGCTGGTCGAGGCGGCCGCGGGCGGGGTCGGCAGCCTGCTGGTGCAGCTCGCGGTCGCCGCCGGCGCGGTGGTGGTCGCGGCGGCAGGCGGTGAGCAGAAGCTGCGGCTGGCAAGCGAGTTGGGCGCCGGGCAGGTGGTGGACTACCGGCGGCCGCAGTGGACCGATCAGGTCGGCCCGGTCGATGTGGTGTTCGACGGGGTCGGCGGCGAGATCGGCCGGGCGGCCTTCGGGCTGCTCGGCGCCGGTGGCCGGATGGTCAGCTTCGGGCTCGCCAGCGGGGAGTGGGCCGACGTGCCGGAGGCGGCGGCGCGGGAGCGCGGCGTCACGCTGCACAAGCTGCGGCCGACGCCGGAGCTGATCCGGCAGTGCACCGAGCACGCACTGGCCGAGGCGGCGGCCGGCCGGCTGCGCCCGGTGATCGGCCACCGCTTCCCGCTGGAGCGGGCGGCGGACGCGCACCGGGTGATGGAGTCGCGGGGCGCGGTCGGCAAGACGCTGCTGGCCGTCGGGGAGGGCTTCGTCGAGGAGGGCTTTGTCGGGGAGGGGTGAGGGTGGAGCAGGGGCGCGACAGGTGCGGGCGGAGTGCTGCGCTGCAGCACCGCGCGATCAACTTTCGAGCAGAGCGTCATGTTGCCCTGGCCGGGCCGGCCAGGGTAGTTGTTGAGGTGGTCAACTCAACTGATTCAGAAGCAAGTTGAGGAAGGTCTGGGGCAGGCCGACCGGGCCGCTCGGAGCCCCGTCGGCACGCCTCGGGCGTCGGCCAGGATGACGAACTGATTACGGCTGGACGGCGGATAACGATCGACTTGGCACCGAATGCCACGAAACCAGGACAGACCGGCCAGAACCCGGTGGCGCGGCCGGTCGCCGCAATGGTTGGATTTCCACTGACTGACAGAATGTCAACGGGGGGATCAGATGGGTCGGTTGCATACGCACGGAGTACTCCGCCCGGCCACCGCGGGAGTGGCCGGGCTCGCCGCTGCGGTGCTCACCGCGGGCGCCGCGATGCTGCCGGCGCCGGCCGAGGCGGCCGACGGCAGCGGCCTCGGGTTCACCGTGACCGAGCCGGCGACCCGTACGCTCGCCCCGCAGGGGGCCGGCTCGCAGGACCTCGCGCTGTCGATCGCCGCGAGCGACGGCAAGAGCGCGCTGTCCGCCGTCCAGGTCGCCATCGACGCGAGCGGAGCGGCGAACGTCGCCCAGCTCACACTGCCGACCGGCTGCGCCTTCGTCGATGCCGCCCACCAGCAGGCGCACTGCGATCTGGGCGACTTCCCGCACGGCACCGGCGGCCTGGATCTGGGCGTGCGCTCGACGGCCGGTGCGACCGCCGGCGCGAGCGGTGCGATCGCCTTCACCGTCACCGCCGCGAACGCGACCGAGCGCCCCGGCGCGGCCCCGGACCGCACGCTGCTCTCGGTCGGCTCCGGCCAGGCCCTCGCCGTGGTCCGGCTGCCCGCGCTGACCCGGACCGTGGTCAACGGCCAGACCCCGCTGGACACCGCGGTCACCGACCAGGGCAGCCAGGACGTCCACGGCCTGGTGCTCTACTTCCGGCTGCCCACCTCCTACGTGCTGGCCGGCAACTACGGCAACTGCCTCTACCCGACCCACCTGGACGGCTGGGTGCTCTGCCGGTTCGACGACACCGTGCTGCACCCGGACCAGGTGCTGCGCCCGGCCCTGCCGATAGCCGTCGGCGCGAACCAGGACCCGCTGGACGGGCGTTTCGAGTACGGCGCCGACGTGACCGGCGGCCCGATGGACCGCCAGATATCCGCCGACCCGAGCGTGACCAGACGCGGCACCGGCGCCCCACTGAGCCTGGTGCCCGCCGCCGCGCGCACCGACTTCGGCGCCGACAGCTCCGCGACCTGGCTGGCGACCGGCCAGGTCTACGACCTCGCGGCGGTGGCCGCCGACGTCAGCGGCGCGGTCGGCGACACCGTCCCGGCCGCCTTCGCGGTCCGCAACGCCGGGGACGTGCCGGCGCCGCGGTTCGCCGGTGACCCGGCCGCCAACACCCAGGACGGCCTGGACGTGACCCTCCCGGCGGGCGTGCAGGTCGCGCAGGCGCCGGCGGAGTGCGCCCCGCTGACCGGAAGCGGAAGCGGAAGCGGTGCCGGTGCCGGGGCTGGTGCCGGTGCCAGTGCCGGGACGACCACGACGAGCCCGTCGGAGTACTTCTGCCGGGAGACCCGGGTGCTCCAGCCCGGCGAGTCGCAGACCTTCACGTTCCAGCTGACGCTGACCGCCGCGCTGGGCCAGGCGGCCGGCCAGGCGAGCATCGCCGAAGCCGGTACCGACGCCGACAGCAGCGACGACTACGCCGACTTCAAGGTGACGGCGAGTGGCGACGGTGTCCCGGGCAACCCCTCGGCGACGGCCTCGGCCACGCCGAGCGCCAGTGCCTCGGCGAGCGCGCCGGCGGCGAGCGCCGCCGCGTCCTCGGCCGGCCCGGCCGCGGCCATGGCCACGTCGGCCGAACCGCCGACCAGCGCGCCCGCGGTGGTGCCGGTGGCCGCTCCGCCGCTCGCGCCGGCCGCCGACGCGACCGACCCGACCGACCCGGACGAATCGACCGCGCTGATCCGGCCGACCGCGACCCACCCGGCGGCCAACGGCGGGCCGGCCACCGGTCTGGACTCGGCCGGACTGGCGCAGACCGGCGGCGGCTCGAACACGCTGTCGCTGGCGGGTGTCGGTGGCCTGGCGATCGCGCTCGGCGGGGCGATGGTGCTGATCGGCGCCCGCCGCCGGGCGAGCGAGCGGCGGCACCGCCGGCGCTGATCGTGCGGGTCCAGGGGACCAGGCCGGGGGGCCGTCGAAACTGAGGATTGGTACAGACCTGTTGACCCGAGGGTCGTTCAGGCCATACGTTCTGCGCCAGTCCGCGGAAGCAGGGCGGGCCGGGTGCGCACTCCGGCCGTGCCCAGGTACACCTCCTCCCCCCCACTTGCGCCCGGTCTCCCACACCCGGGCGCGACCCCCCTGGAGCGACCATGCCCGAACGCGCCGACTCCGCGCGTCAGGTCGAGCGGCCCCGCACCGCCCGACGCCCCCTCAGGAACGCGACCGCACTGGCCACCGCGACCGCGCTGGTGACCGGCGCGGCCGGCCTGGCCACCATGTTCGGCGGCTCGGTCTCGGCCGCTGCGAGCGTCAACCTGCTGACCAACGGTGGCTTCGAGACCGGCACATCGGCCGGCTGGAGCTGCTCCGGCGGGCTCGGCAGCGTCACCGGCACCGCCCCGCACTCCGGCAGCTACGCGCTGCAGGGCGCGGCCTCGGCGACGGACGACGCGCAGTGCTCGCAGACGGTCGCGGTCAGCCCGAACACCGCGTACAGCCTGTCCGGCTGGCTGAAGGGCAGCTACACCTACCTCGGAGTGACCGGCACGGGCACCACGGACACCAACACCTGGGGGTCCAGTGCCGACTGGGCCAACCTCAGCACGAGCTTCACCACCGGGGCCTCCACCACCTCGGTGACGGTCTGGGTGCACGGGTGGTACGGCCAGGGCACGTACTACGCCGACGATCTGTCGCTGACCGGACCGGCCGGCAGCAGCAGCCCGTCGGCAAGCCCGAGCAGCAGCGCGAGCACGAGCGCGAGCCCGACCCAGAGTGCGAGCCCGTCGCAGAGCCCCACTCCCACCGGCACTCCGACCCCCACCGGCACCACCACCCCCACGGGCAGCCCCACCGCCACCGCCACCGCCACCGCCACAGCCCCCGCCGGTGACGGCCTGGTCAGCACCCCGACCAACCTCGCCGCGACCGTCGCCAACAACGCGGTCACCCTCACCTGGACCGCCGCCACCGACGGTTCGCAGACCGGTGACGCCCCGGCCTACTACGTCTACTCGGCCGGTCACCTGGTCGCCACCGCCATGGGCCCCTCGGTCACGGTCAGCTCGCTGCTGCCGAACACCGCCTACACCTTCACCGTGCAGGGCTACGACAAGGACGGCCACAGCAGCGCCCAGTCCGCCCCGGTCGCGGCCACCACCGGTGCGCTGCCCACCGGTTCGGTGAAGTCGGCGTACTTCTCGCAGTGGGGCATCTACGGCAACCAGTACTACCCGTCTTCCGTCGCCAAGAGCGGCGCGGCGAGCGGCCTGAACGTGATGACGTACGCGTTCGAGAACATCGACCCGGTCAACCAGACCTGTTTCGAGACCATCAAGGCCGCCGACACCAACGACAGCAACCCGAGCGCCGGCGACGGCGCGGGCGACGCCTTCGCCGACTACCAGAAGGCCTACACGCCGGACATCAGCGTGGACGGCAGCTCGGACGCCTGGAGCCAGCCGATCAAGGGCAACTTCAACCAGCTGCGCGAGCTGAAGGCCAAGTACCCGAACCTGCGCTTCACGCTCTCGATCGGCGGCTGGACGTACTCCAAGTACTTCTCCGACATCGCGGCCACCGACGCCTCGCGCAAGAAGTTCGTCTCCTCCTGCATCGACATGTTCATCAAGGGCAACCTCCCGGCCGGCATCTCGGGTGACGCCTCCGGTGGCGCCGGTTCGGGCGCGGGCATCTTCGACGGCATCGACATCGACTGGGAGTACCCGGCCTCGGCCGACGGCCACACCGGCAACCACTACTCCGCCGCCGACACCGCGAACTACACCGCGCTGCTCGCCGAGTTCCGCAACGAGCTGGACGCGTACGGCAGCAGCGTCGGCAAGAAGTTCCTGCTCACCGCGGCGCTGCCGAGCGGGCAGGACAAGATCGCCAACGTCCAGACCGACCAGATCGGCAAGTACCTGGACTACGGCAACATCATGAGCTACGACATGCACGGCGCCTGGGACGCGACCGGTCCGACCAACCTCCAGGACCCGATCCACACCAGCCCGAACGACCCGAGCACCGCGGTCAAGCCGGGCACCGAGAAGTACACGATCGACAACGCGGTCAGCGCGTACCTGAACGGCGATCCGGCGTACGGGATCCCGGGCGGCTACCCGGCCTCGAAGCTGGTGCTCGGCGTGCCGTTCTACTTCCGCGGCTGGACGGGCGTCCCGGCCGGGGCCAACGCCGGCCTGTACCAGAGCGCGACCGGCCCGTCGGCCGCGCAGGGCACCAGCCAGTCGGCCGGCGTGGCCTTCTGGAAGGAGCTGGTGGCGACCGGCAAGACCAACTCGGCCGACGTGCACTGGGATCCGACCACGCAGAGCTCGTGGATCTACGACGGCACCAACTTCTTCACCGGCGACACCCCACAGGCCATCGCGGCCCGTGGTGCGTACGCCACCGGCAAGGGCCTGGGCGGTATCTTCGCCTACTCGCTGGAGGCGGACGACCCGTCCGGCACCCTGGTCAACGCGATGACCAGCAGCATGAAGTGACCGTGAACCGACTGTGAAGTGAGCCGGAGCCGGCGCAGCCGGCCGCCGGGGCCCCCGGTGCCGACCAGGTATCGGGGGCCTTGGTGCACCTGTTCGACCCGTCATCACCACCTGCTAACCTCAGCCGATTTCATCGCGCGTCAGCGATGGACCAGACGGGGTAAGAGGACAGGTTTCATGGCAATTCGCCGGGCCAAGCAGAAGGCTCAGGTCATAGAGAAGCTCTCCCAGATCGCGCCGCCGGGGGAGAGCTTCATCGCGTGCGTGCACGTCGAGACCGGGCCGAGCCCGTGGCTCAACGCGCTCTTCGACGAGATTCCGTTCCTGGGTCTGATCGTCGCGCTGACCCGCAGGTTCTACTTCCTGACGCTGACCAGCTCCTCGGTCGTGGTGAACAGCGCGAGCCGCTGGACCAACCGTCCCGGCGAGGTCGTCGCGGTCTACCCGCGCAACGCCTTCCCGGTCAGCAAGGTCAACCGGGCCACCGTGTGGAGCCGGATGTACCTGCTCTTCCCGGGGGAGCAGCACCCGACCCGGCTGAACATCCACCGCTACTGGCGCAACGAGTTCGACCAGCTCAGCGTGGCCTTCCCGAGCCAGGACGGCTTCCCGGCCGGCGCGCCGATCCCGGCCCAGGTCCAGGTCCAGGTCCTGCCGCAGGACCAGATGCCGGCGCAGCAGCTGCAGCAGCAGCCGTACCCGGCCGTGCCGCCGGTCCAGGGCTACCCGGCCCCGGCCCAGCCGTACCCGGCCGCCGCCGCGCCCGTCGCCGGCTACCCGGCCCAGGCCGCGGCCCAGCAGGCGCCGGTCTACCCGGTCCAGGGCTACCCGTCCCCGGACCAGCCGTAGCACCACCAGCACCACCGGCGAGAGCCGCGCTCCTCCCGAGGAGCGCGGCTCTCGCCGTATCCCGCCGCGCCCTCACCCCGCCAGCAGCTCCGCCCGCGAGGGCCAGCGCCGCAGCGCGGGCAGCACCGCGAGTGCGACCAGCAGCCCGATCGCGCCGCCGATCGTCCACGGCGCGGTGGGCCCGAACCAGTCGGTGACCAGCCCGCCCGCCAGCGCACCCAGCGGCAGCGCGCCGAAGCAGATCATCCGGCTGGCGCTGAGCACCCGGCCGCGCAGCTCGTTCGGCACCAACCGCTGGCTGAGCGACTGCGCGGTCACGTTCCACACCGACAGCCCCGCCGACCAGACGCCGAACAGCAGCACCACGACCACCGCCTGCCGCCCGAACAGCCCGATCACCAGCATCGCCGCCGAGCCCGCCACCCTGATCACCATCGCGCTGGTGCGCGGCTCGACCCGCTCCGCGACCCGCTTGCTGACCAGCGCGCCCAGCACGCCGCCGAGTGCCATCGCGGCGAGCAGCAGCCCGTAGCCGCCGTTGCCGATGCGCAGCACGTCGTGGGCGAAGACCACCAGCACCGACTGGGCCATGAAGACCGTGAAGTTCCCGACGGCGGCCAGCAGCACCACCACCCGCAGCACCCGGTGCCCGGCCAGCCAGCGGACCCCCTCGGTCGCCTCGGCGAGCAGCCGCCGCCTGACCGGCGCACCCGGCGTGCCGACAGCGGTGCCGACAGTGGTGCCGGCCGCGGTGCCGACAGCCGGACCGACAGCCGGGTCGCCCGTGCGCCCGGCCGGCGAGGCCGTGAACGCGGCCCGGCCGCGGATCCGGCTGAGCAGCAGCAGCGAGAGCAGGTAGGTCGCCGCGTCCAGCCAGAACGGCAGCGGCAGCAGGAACGCGAAGAGCGCCGAACCGAGCGGCGGTCCGATGAAGCTGCGGCCCAGCGTCTCGGCCGTCATCGACCGGCTGTTCGCCGTCTCCAGCTGTTCGCCCCGCACCAGCACCGGCAGCAGCGCCCGGTTCGCGCCCATGAAGACGATGTCCCCGGCGCCGAGCCCGAAGGCCAGCAGGTAGAGCATCCAGAGCCGGGTGCAGCCGAATGTCGCAAGCAGCGCGACCAGCACCAGCAGCGCGGCCTGCGCCGCCTGCGCGCCGAGCATCAGCTTTCGGCGGTCGTAGCGGTCCACCAGCACGCCGAGCGGCAGCGCGAGCAGCAGCCAGGGCAGTTCGGCGCTCATCCCGACCCAGGAGATCAGCCGGGCGTCGCCGGTGAGTCGCCCGGCCAGCAGGGGCAGCGTGGTGATCAGCGCGCCCTCGCCGAGGGTCTGGATCGCGTACGCGCCGAGCAGGTGGTTGAAGTCCCGGCCCAGCCCGGCACGGCGGGCGGGCTCGTCGGGTGAACCGATGGACGTGGTGGGGAGCTGGAGGAGGGTCACGGGGACGACCGTAGGTTTCGCGGGCAGGCCCGGGGCAGCCCGTCGCGTCGATGGAAGTCCCACTTCCATGAATTCGGCTCATGCTACGGTCCGATCATGAGCGATCTTGCCGTCCGCGAACTGCGCATCCTGGTCACCGTCGAGCGCGAGCGCAGCTTCACCGCCGCCGCCGAGGCGCTCGGCCTGACCCAGTCCGCCGTCTCGCACGCCGTCAGCGCCTGCGAGCGCAAGATCGGCGTGGTCCTCTTCGAGCGCGGCCGGCACGGTGCCCGGCCCACCCCGGCCGGCGAGCGCACCGCGGCGAACGCCCGCCGGATCCTGCGCCTGCTCGACACGCTGCCGGACGAGGCGCGCGGCGCCGCGACCGGTGAGCTCACCGGGCGGCTGCGGATCGCCGCCTTCCGCAGCGCCGCCGTGCACCTGCTGCCGGCCGTGCTGGAACGGCTGACGGCCCGGCACCCCGGCCTCGCGCCCGAGGTGCGGATCGTCCCCGAGATCGGCCGTGGCACCGCGGGCGAGGTGGCCGACGGCCGCGCCGACCTCGGCATCGCGACGCTCAGCGGCAACTCCCCGCTGCCGGGCGGCCTGCTCGCGGCCGGCCTCTTCGAGGAGGAGTACGCGCTGGTCCACCCGGCCGGCAGCGCCGACCCGCGCGCGCTGCCGCTGATCGACTGGGCCGAGAACTGCTCCTCCTACACCCGCGAGTGGTGGCGGCGGCAGGACTGGATCCCGGCCGCGACGCTGGACGCCGGCGAGGACAGCGTGGTGCTCTCCATGGTGGCCCGCGGCCTCGGCATGGCGATCATGCCCCGGCTCGCGGTGCTGGACGCGCCCGCCTCGGTCGCCGTGACCGACCTCGGCCCGGAACGCCCGACCCGGACCGTCGGGTACGTCACCACGCCCGAGCTGGCCCGCACCCTCGCGGTGCGCACGCTGATCCGCGAGCTGCGTGAGCAGCGCGAGGGAGCGGTGGTGGCCTGACCCACTGTCAGCGCCCCCTGTCAGTGCCCGCTGGCAGGATCCCTGGTATGAGCACCGAGCCGACCGCCGCCCGCCGCGCCCTCGACGTCGTCGTCCGGCTGGCCGACGACGATTCCGACCACCGCCGCCCCACCGCCGCCGAGTTGCGCGGCTTCGTGCGCGGGCTGCACGGGCCGGAGGACGCGTTCGTCATCGTCGAGCGGCTCCCCGAACAGGCACAGTGCTTCGTCCAGACCAAGCGGTACGCCGAGGACGGGCAGTACGTCGTCGAGTACCGGGACGGCAGTCCGGACCGGCACTTCGAGACCGAGCTGACCGACCCCGACGAGGTCGCGGACGTGCTGCTCGCCTGGGTGCTCGGCGGCGCCGGCTGGCCGACGCCGCACGACTGGCAGCCGAGCGACCTCTACTCCACACCGGAGCTGGACGAGCGGACCAGGGCGTTCGCCTCGCGCGTCGCGCAGGACGAGGTCCGCTACGGGTACCTGGACTTCGGCGACCTGGTGGAGGCGGTCGAGCAGGCCGTCGAGGACGAGGAGGAGGACGAGGACGGCGAGGAGCTCACGCCGATCAGCGGCCAGGAGGCGCAGCGCCTCGTCTCGGCGGCCTGGGACGCGCGGCTGGCCGAGCAGGCGTCCTGGCCGGCGGTCACCGACCCCGACCGGTTGGCCGGCGCCTTCACCGAGCTGGCCGGGCACGGCATCGTCGCCAAGGAGAACTTCAGCTGCTGCGGCAGCTGCGGCCACGCCGAGATCGGCGTGTACCGGACGGCGCAGAGCACCGGCTACGCGTTCTTCCACAGCCAGGACACGGCGCGGGCCGCCGAAGGCGACGGGCTCTGGCTTGCCTTCGGCACCTTCGACCAGGCGAGCGAGCCTGCCGTCGCGGTCGGCCGCCGGGTCGCGGAGACGCTCATCGCGGCCGGTCTGAGCGTCGAGTGGGACGGCTCGCCCGAGCGGCGGATCCGGATCGCGCCGCTCGACTGGCGCAAGCGCCTGCCGGAGGAGTGAGCGCGGGCGCGGCCTGGGCGCGGCTCGGGCGCGGCCTGGGCGGACGCGGCCTGCGCGGATTTGGTCTGCGCCCGATGGGTCCGCTCTACTCGTAGGCACTGCCTGCCCGCGAGAGGAGCCACCCGGCGTGTCCGAGAAGCCCGTCCCCGCCGCACAGCCGTCGCAGCTGAAGCTCCTGCACGGCGACTGCGCGAACTGCTTCGGCCTCTGCTGCGTCGCGCTCCCGTTCGCCGCCTCGGCGGACTTCGCGGTCAACAAGGACGCCGGGAAGCCCTGCCGGAACCTGCAGACCGACTTCCGCTGCGGGATCCACACCACGCTGCGGACGAAGGGCTTCACCGGCTGCACGGTCTACGACTGCTTCGGGGCCGGTCAGCGGGTCTCCCAGCAGACCTACGGCGGTCAGGACTGGCGGCAGGACCCGCAGCGCGCCCGGCAGATGTTCGACGTGTTCCCGATCGTCCGCCAGCTGCACGAGCTGCTCTTCTACCTCACCGAGGCGCTCGCGCTGCCCGCCGCCCGGCCGATCCACCCCGAGCTGCAGCAGCTGCTCACCGCGACCGAGCAGCTGACCCAGGGCACGCCCGAGGAGTTGCTCGCGCTCGACGTCCCGGCGCACCGCGGGCGGGTCAACGAGCTGCTGCTGCGCACCAGCGAACTGGTCCGCGCCGAGGTCAAGGGCAAGAAGCGCGAGCACCGCGGTGCCGACCTGATGGGCGCGAAGCTCAAGGGTGCGAACCTGCGCGGGGCCAACCTGCGCGGCGCGTACCTGATCGCGGCCGACCTGACCGGCGCGGACCTGCGCCTCGCCGACCTGATCGGTGCCGACCTGCGCGACGCCCGGCTCGCCGGGGCCGACCTGACGGGCTGCATCTTCCTCACCCAGCCGCAGCTCAACGCCGCGAAGGGCGACGCCGCGACCCGGCTGCCGGCCGGCCTGGAGCGCCCGGCGCACTGGTAGCCGTCCGACGGCTGCTGCTGCTGCTGCTGCCGCTGCCGCGGCTGCTGTGGCGGTCGCTGCGGCGGCCGCCGGACCGCAGCAGCAGCACGGCCTCCCAGAGCCGTAGCCGGTCGCCCGACTTCTGCGGTACCACCGCCTGGATGATGCCGACCAGCACGCCTGCGACCACCAGCCATTGACTCATCGTCAACTCCTCCCATGATGCGACTCTTTGCTACAGACTGGTGACCGAGCGCACGTTGCGGTAAGCCGCACGGCGTTGCGGATCCGGCGAAACGGCAGGGGGTCAGGTGGCGGACTCGGAGCTCCCGGTGCCGAGGCGGGGACGGCCGCGCCGGCGGATCATCTTCACCAGCGAACTCATCGACGACCTTCCGGCGCGGGTCTTCGAACTCGCCGAGAACCTGCGCCTGCTCGCGGCCCGCCTCGACGACTCGCTGACCGGCTACGCGGCCGCCCACCAGCGCTCGCCGTCCACCCTCTCCCGCTACTTCAGCGGCCACGAGATCCCCGGCGCCGACTTCGTCGACCGCCTGATGGACGACGGCGACCGCCACACCGGCCACCCGATGACCACCGAAGCCCGTGAGGCCGTCCGGCGGGTGCACCGCTGCGCCCAGCAGGAGGCGATGCCGAAGACGGCGAAGCTCCAGGCCCTGCGCGACGAGCTCACCGCCGCCCGGCGCCGGCACGACCAGGCGGAGCACACCGTGGAACTGCTCGAAGACGAACTGGCCCGAGCCCGGGCCCGGGCCGACCAGGGCGAGCTGGCCCTGCGCCGGCTGACCGAGCGCTCCGCGGCGGACGCCGCCCGCCACAGCGTCGAGCTCGACCTGCTGGGCGAGGAGACCGAGCAGCTGCGGGACGAGGGCGAGGCCCTGCGCCGCCGCGTCGAGCAGCTGGAACACGCACTGGAACGGGCGAGGCAGCGCGCCCTGGACGCCGAGGCCCGCTACGAGGCGGCGGAACACCAGCTGGAACGGTCCGAGGAACAGGCGGAGGCGGTCGAGGCGGAGCTGGCCGAGCTGCGCCGGCGGTTCGCCGACGACAGAGCCGGTGGCGCAGCCGCTGCGGCCGGCACAGCGACCAGCACAGCTGCCGCAGCCGCCGACGGAGCCGCCGCCGGCATCGGGCAGGTGCTCAAGGCGGCGGCCGCCGCGAACTACGTCAGCCGCCTCGGCGAGCTCCGGCAGGTGCTCGAATCGGAGCTGCGACGCGTGGGCGCCGAGCACGCCGACACCCTCAGGGCGCGCCGGCGGCTGGCCGGTGCCCTCGGCCGGGCCGGTGCCACCGCGCAGGCCCAGGCCATGTTCCGGGAGCTGCTGGCCGACCAGCTGCGGCTGTCCGGTCCCGATGACGCGGACACCCTGGAGGTGCGGCACGAGCTGGCGCGGGTGCGCGGCGAGGCCGGCGATCCGGCCGGCGCGGTCGCGGCCTGCCAGGAGCTGCTGCCCGACCGGATCCGGCTGGCGGGTGAGGAGGACGCCGCCACGCTGGCGCTCAGCGCCGACCTCGCCCACTGGCAGGGTGAGGCAGGCGATCCGATCACGGCGCTCGCCGCGCTCCGGCGCGTTCTCCCGGTCGGGATCCGCGCGCTGGGCGAGGAGCACGAGGTGACCCTCGCGACCCGGCGCGGCATCGCGCACTGGACCGGCGTGCTGGGAGACCCCCGCAGAGCCGCGGAGCTCTTCAACGAGCTCCTCACCCTCCCCGGCGTCCACCGGGACCACCACTGGGACCACGCCGACACCGCCGCCATCCGGCGCGCCCGTGCGCACTGGCTGGGCACGGCCGGGCACCCTGCGGCAGCCGTGTCGGAGCTCGACTTCGCGCTCGCGGTCGGGCTGCCGGCGCTGGGGCCGGACCACCCCGCCACGCTCGGCCTGCGCGGGACCCGCGCGGTGTGGCTGTCACACGCCGAGCACCCGGTCGCCGCCGTGGTGGCGCTGAAGGACGTCCTGGTGGACGAGTACCGGGTGTTCGGCCCCGGGCACCTCGCCACCCTCCGCACCCGGCGGCAACTCGCCCTCTGGCAGGGCAAGGCCGGGGATCCGGCCGGCGCGGTGGCGGCGCTGGGCCAGCTGCTGCCGGACGTCGACCAGGTGCTGGCCGCCGATCACCCCGACATCCTGTTCACCCGCCGCGACCTCGCCCTCTGGCAGGGCAAGGCCGGTGACCCCGCCACGGCCGTCGCGCTGCTCGACGAGGTGCTGGTCGACTTCGAGCGGGTCCTCGCCACCGGACACCCAGAGACCCTCACGCTGCTGCACAGCCGGGCCGTGCTGCTCGGCAGGGCCGGCGACCCCGCGGCGGCGGTCGCCGCGCTGCGGGACGTGCTGAGCCTGCGGCTGCGCTACCTGGCCGTGGACCATCCCGACACCGCCCACACCCGCCGGGCGCTCGACCGCCGGCGCGCCGAGGTGGACCCGGGTTTCCGGCGCCCGCTCACCAGCGCCGCCGACCGTCCCCCAAGGCCGAGCTGACCGACCCCGCCAACGCCCTCCTCACCAGGTGGTTCCCAGATGCCGACGCTCCCCCCGTCCCTCTCCGGCGCCCGTCCGCTCGCCGGTCACGTCGTCGAGTTCCTCCGTGAGCCGATCGCCCTGCTCCAGCGCGGCTACCGGGAGCACGGTGAGGTGTTCACCCTCTCCCTCGGCCGCCGTCCGGCCGTCGCGCTGCTCGGGCCGGAGCACAGCCGGCTGTTCTTCAAGGAGACCGACAAGAGCCTCTCCATCAAGGACGGCATGCCGTTCTTCACCCGCATGTTCGACCGCGACTTCTACGCCTTCGCGGATTTCGACGAGTACGGCCGCCAGCGGGACATCGTGCTGCCCCGGTTCCAGAGCCGCCAACTGGAGGGCTACCTGGCGGTGATGGAGGAGGAGACCGCCGCCTTCGTGCAACGCCTCGGTGAGCACGGCGAGTTCGACCTGGTGCGGGAGCTCGGTCCGCTGGTCATGCGGATCGCCGCGCACGCGTTCCTCGGGCGGGACTTCGGGGCCCGGATCGGACGGGACTTCTTCGAGGAGTTCCGCCGCTTCTCGGCGGGGCTGGATCCGGTGGCGCCCGGCTGGCTGCCGCTGCCGCACCTGGTCCGCAGCCACCGGTCGCGGGACCGGCTGCGGATCGCGCTCGGCCGGATGATCCAGGAGCGGCGCCAACAGCCGGTCGAACCGGCCGACTTCCTCCAGGTGCTGGCCGAGGCGCGGTACCCGGACGGGCGGCCGGTGCCGGACCTGGTGCTGATCAACCTGGTCCTGCTGCTGGTCTGGGCCGGCCATGAGACGACCACCGGGCACGTGAGCTGGGCGCTGATCGACCTGCTCCGCAACCCGGCCGAGCTGGCGAAACTGGAGCAGGAGCAGCGCGAGGTGCTCGCCCCCGGGGAGCCGCTGACGCTCCGCAGCGTCCACCAACTCTCGGCCCTCGACCGGGCGTTGCACGAGACCGAGCGGCTGCACCCGGTGGCGTTCATGCTGATGCGCGGCGCGACCGCGGAGCTGGAGGTGGACGGCTACCGGGTGCCCAGCGGCGCGGCGGTGATGATCGCGCCGTCCGTGACACACCGGTCGCCGGACCTCTTCGAGGAGCCGGACAGCTTCCGGCCGGACCGCTACCTGGCGGACCCGAAGCTGGTCCACCGCCTGATCGGCTTCGGCGGCGGCCTGCACCGCTGCCTGGGCGTGCACTTCGCGTACCTGGAGATGCAGGTGATCGTGACCCGGCTGCTGGAGTCCTTCGAGCTGACCCTGCTCGACCCGGACCCGCAGCCGGTGCGCGGCGCGAAGACCAAGTGGCCGCAGAGCCCCTGCCGAGTGGCCTATCGCCGTCGGCAGGGGCAGGGCGGCTCTCAGCAGAGCGGCTCCTGACGGTGACCCGCCGCGTCAGACAGTCGTCAGCGGGTCCTGGAGCTCGGTGACCCAGCCGGCCTCGTCGGCCGGGCACTCGAGGTAGTACTCCCGCGCGTACCCGCTGGACCGGTGGCCGTTGGCGTCGATCCAGCGGGCCAGGGTCTGGACGGTCGGCATCACGCCGGCCATCGGGCCGCGGTGCACGATGGTCGCGGCCGCCTCGATCGCGGGCAGGTCCACGATCGAGAAGTCGGCCAGGCCGACGTCCACGACCGTGTTCGCGCTGATCGGCAGCGCCGCGTGCACCAGCACCGCGCCCGTTCCGTCGCCGGCGTCCTCGTAGTAGGCGATGCTCGGTCCGATGACCGGCACGCCGGCCGCCTGGACCCGGCTGCAGAGCTCGTCGAAGAGCGGCCCGATCACCGGGCCGATCTCCTGCGGCTCGAAGCTCGCGGCCGTCGCGCTGAGCTCGACCACCCGGACCGCCGGGATGCTCTTGACCACCACGTCGTCGGTGCTCATCTCGCCCTCACTCTCGATTGTCCGGAGCCTCGTCTCGACCTGGGCCAGCCGGGCCGCCGCCGCGGCCACCGTCTCGGCCAGCTCGGCCTGCCGCAGCCGGAGCATCCCGCGCAACTGCTCGGTGTCCAGCCGTTCGTCCAGGATCGCCTGGACCTGCTGGAGCGTGAATCCGAGCTCCTTGAGCGCGATCACCCGGTTGAGCCGGGACAGCTGGTCGGCCCGGTAGAAGCGGTAGCCGCTGACCGGGTCGACCTGCGCGGGGCGCAGCAGGCCGATGGCGTCGTAGTGCCGCAGCATGCGGACCGAAACGCTGCCGTGTCTGGCGAAGTCTCCGATGGTGAACATGGTTCCTCCACTCCATGCCCTGACACGGTGTGAGGGTCAAGGCCGAGGAAATAATGCCCTGGATCGCCCGCTCGCCCGCGATCTAAGCTCGCCGGATGACCGAGATCACTTCGCCGTTCTCCGTTCGCACCACCGATCGGCTCGAGCTGCGGGCCGTCACCCTGGACGACCTCGACGCGCTGCACGAGATCAACCGCGACCCCGAGGTCTGGCGCCACCAGCCCGAGGGCCGGCACACCACGCCGGCGCAGACCCGGGACTGGATCGAGCGCGCGATGGCCCGCTGGGTGGAGCGGGAGGACGGCGCGCCGGGCCTGAGCTACTGGACGGCCCGGCGGATCGGCTCGCCCGAGGTGATCGGCATCGGCGGCGTGCAGGAACAGGGCCGCGGCCACTTCAACCTCTACTACCGCCTCGCGCGTCCGCACTGGGGCAACGGCTACGCGACCGAGCTGGCCCGGGCCGCGCTGGCCGCCGCGCACGAGCACAGCCCGGAGCTCCCGGTGTACGCCTGGGTGCACGGGCACAACGCCGAGTCGAACGCGCTGGCCAGGCGCCTCGGCATGGTCGAGCACGGCCTGCGCCACGATCCGTTCAAGCAGGAGCTGGTCAACGTCTACACCGATCGCGAGCTCGTCGTCGATCGCGGGTAGGCGCCCGGCCGGGTAGCCGGCGACACCCGAGCTTCACTGCGACTTCACCACCCAACTGCGAACGCAACCTGTTGCGTTCAGGTTCGCTGTGGCAGCCTGTGGCACGCACGCCGGGGGGCACCGCAGTGCTCTCCGAACGGCGATCTACGCGTGTTCCGTCCGCGGGCGCGAGATCGCGTCCAGAGAGGGAGCGGGATGCGCAAGAGCAAGGTGCTGGCCCTGTCGCTGGCGGCCGGGCTGGGGCTGGGCATGGTCTCGGCCGGCGCTGCGTCGGCCGAACCGGCCGGCCACAAGCCGTCACAGACGACCTGTCAGATCTCGGCGGGTGGCCGCCAGGTCCAGCATGTGATCTACCTGCAGTTCGACAACGTGCACTTCACCCGGGACAACCCGAACGTGCCCTCCGACCTCGAGCAGATGCCGCACCTGCTCAACTTCCTGGAGAGCAACGGGACGCTCGACGACAACCGCCACACCCCGCTGATCGCCCACACGGCCGACGACATCCTGACGTCGCTGACCGGCCTGTACGGCGACCGGCAGGGCCAGGCGGTCTCCAACTCGTACCGCTACTACAACCCGGACGGCACCACCAACTCGGCCAGCAGCTTCGCCTACTGGACCGACGGCGTGGCCGACTCCTCGGTGCCCACCCCGTCCGACTCCGCGCCCACCATGGTCGGCGCGGACGGCAAGATGGCCCCGGCGCCGTGGGCCGCCTACACCAAGGCGGGCTGCGACTTCGGTTCGGTCGCCGCGGCGAACACCGTGCTGGAGAACACCACGGTCGACGTCAACAAGGTCTTCGGTGCGAACTCCCCGCAGGCGGCCGAGGCCAAGGCCGACCCGGCGAAGGCGGCGGCCGACTACGAGGGCCTGGGCATCCACTGCGCGCAGAACTCCAAGCTCTGCGCGAAGAGCACCACCAGCCCCGACCTGCTGCCGGACGAGCCGGGCGGTTACAACAACTTCCAGGCGCTGTACGGCGCGAAGAGCGTGGACCCGGCGATCAGCGCGAACGGCGTGGTGCGCAGCACCGCCGGTACGCCGATCACCGACTCGAAGGGCAACCCGGGTTTCCCGGGCTTCGACGGCATGACGGCCGACAACTCGCTCGGCTACGTCGCGCAGATGCAGGAGTCCGGCGTCCCGGTCACCTACGCGTACCTCTCCGACGCGCACGACCAGCACGGCGCCGGCTACGGGGCGATGGGCCCCGGTGACGCCAACTACGTGGCGCAGCTGAAGTCCTACGACAACGCGTTCGGCAGCTTCTTCAACCGGCTGCAGAACGACGGGATCAACAAGAACAACACGCTCTTCGTCGTCACCTCGGACGAGAACGACCACTTCGTCGGCGGCGCGCCGAGCCCGGCGAACTGCGACGGGGTCACCGTCCCGTGCACGTACAAGCAGATCGGCGAGGTGAACGCGAACGCCAAGGGCATGCTGGCCACCCAGCAGGGGGTCACCACCCCGTTCGCGGTGCACGCGGACTCGGCGCCGAACTTCTACCTGAACGGGCAGCCCGCCCCGACCGACCCGAAGACGCGCGCCTTCGAGCAGGCATGGTCCAAGGTGACCGCGGTCAACCCGATCACCGGGAACACCGACACCGTCTCGAAGTACCTGGCCGACCAGGCGGAGCAGAAGATCCTGCACATGCAGACCGGTGACCCGCTGCGGACGCCGACCTTCACCTCCTTCTCCGACCCGAACTACTTCGTCTACTCCGGTGGCAGCACCTGCTCGCCGACCTGCGTGGCGCTCGGCCCGGCCTACGCCTGGAACCACGGCGACTTCTCGCCCGACATCAACACCACCTGGCTCGGCCTGGTCGGTCCCGGCGTGCGCCACCTCGGCGTGACGAACGCGGTGTGGTCCGACCACACCGACATCCGGCCCACCATGCTGTCGCTGCTCGGCCTCTCCGACCCGTACGTGCACGACGGCCGGGTGCTGACCGAGTTCGCCGACCGCCAGGACCTGTCGCACTCGCTCAAGGACCACACGTACGACTACCAGCAGCTCTCGGTGGCCTACAAGCAGCTGGACGCGGGTGTCGGCGCCTTCGCCGCCGCCACGCTGAAGGCCTCGACCGCGAACGTGGTCTCCAACACCCCCGGTGACCAGCAGTACCTGACCGGCACCGCGAAGCTGACCGCGCTCGGCGCCCAGCGTGACCAGCTGGCCGGCCAGATCGCGCAGATCCTGGACAAGGCGGCCTTCGGCCACCAGAACATCCGCCACGACGAGGCGGACGACCTGGTCAGCCAGGCCCGCAAGCTGATCCAGCAGGCCCAGGCGCTCTCCTCCTGAGCCCGACGCCTGAGCCCGATGAGCCCGGCTCCTGAGCCGGATTCCTGAGCCCAGCGCTGCGAACCTCCGCCCCCGGAAGCACGGTTTCCGGGGGCGGAGGTTCGTCCGCTTCTCGCTGTGGGCATGACACTCTGGCGCCACCGCACGGCCATCGGCCGGTCACCCGGACGCGAAACCGTCTGGAGCACAGCACCCGGGGAGTCGAGAGAGGGGGGCGTCCGCCATGCCCGGACCACCACGGAGGGGCCGAGCGGGCGAACGCGTCCTGGCCTGGGCCTTCCTGCTGCCATCGCTGGCCGTCTTCGCGCTCTTCCTCGGCTATCCGCTCTACCGCACGCTCTACCTCAGCGCCCACGCCAACGACCTGTTCGGTGCGCCCTCGACCTACGTCGGCCTGAAGCACTACACCGACCTGCTGAGCTCCGCCGACTTCGCCCGCACGCTCGGCACCACCGCGCTCTTCGTGCTCTGCACCGTGCTGCCCGGCGTGCTCGGCGCGCTGCTGCTGGTGCTGCTGCTGGAGAGCCGGATCCGCGGTGTGCGGCTGCTCCGCTCCGCCTTCGCCCTGCCGTTCGCCTTCTCGGTGGCCAGCGCGGCGGTCGTCTTCGGCGTCTTCTACAACCCGGCCACCGGCGTGCTGAACGGGCTGCTCTCGCGGTTCGGCGCCGGGCCGGTGAACTGGCTCACCGACTCGCAGGTCGCGCTCTTCTCGGTGGCCGGCGCCACGGTCTGGATGAACCTCGGCTACAACGTGCTGGTGCTCTCCGCCGGGATCGGCTCGATCACCCCGGAGATCACCGAGGCGGCCCGGCTGGACGGCGCGAGCGGCTGGCGGTTGGCCCGCTCGGTGACCGTGCCGCTGCTCGGCCCGCACCTCTTCTTCCTGGTGGTGGTCTCCACCATCAACGCGCTGCAGAGCTTCGGCCAGATCAACATCCTCACCAAGGGCGGCCCGGACGGTGCCACCAGGACCCTGGTCTACTCCGTCTACGAGAAGGCCTTCGCCAACGGCTCCAGCGACTTCGGCGCGGCCAGCGCCCAGGCCGTGGTGCTGCTGGTCGTCGTGCTCGCCTGCACGGCCGTGCAGTTCGGCGTGCTGGAGCGGAAGGTGCACTACTCATGAGAACGCTGGTCGGCCGCGCCGCCGTCTACCTGGTCCTCGCCGTAGCCGCGCTGACCGTGATGTTCCCGGTCTACTACGCGGTGGCCGGTGCCTTCATGACGCCCGCCGACCTGGCGACCTACCCGCCCGCGCTGATACCCCACCACCTGACCACGGCGAACTTCGGCGGCGCGGCCCGCTCGGTGCCGCTGGCCCGGCAGTACGCCAACTCGGCGATCACCGCGACCGCGATCACCGTGGCCCAGCTGCTCACCTCGATCCTCGCCGCGTACGCGCTGGTCTTCCTGCCGCTGCGCTGGCGCGGGCCGGTCTTCGCACTCTTCCTGGCCACCCTGATGGTGCCGTGGGAGGCGGTGATCATCCCGAACTACCTGACCATCGCCGGCTGGGGGCTGGCGAACAGCTACTTCGGGCTGGTGCTGCCGTTCCTCGCCTCCGGCTTCGGCACCTTCATGCTGCGCCAGTCCTTCCGCCAGTTCCCGGCCGAGCTGCGGGACGCGGCTCGGATCGACGGCGCGGGCCACTGGCGGTTCCTCTGGCGGATCCTGGTGCCGCTCAACAAGCCCTCGCTGGCCGCGATCGCCGTCTACGTCTTCCTGTCGGCGTGGAACCAGTACTTCTGGCCGCTGATCATCACCCGCACCGCGCAGATGCAGACGCTGCAGATCGGGCTGACCAGCCTGCGCGACGCCGACTCCGCCGACCCGGGCCTGATCCTGGCCGGCGTGCTGCTCTCGCTGCTGCCGACGCTGGCCCTGGTGGTCTTCGGGCAGCGCTTCATCGTCCGCGGGCTCACCGCCGGCGCCGTCCGCTGACCCGCTCGCCCGTCCGGAACGCTGATCCATTCGTCCGTCTCGTCTGTCCAGAAGGAGATCCGCCGTGCGCAAGCTGCTGGCAACGGCCCTGGTGGCCGGCCTCGCCCTGACCGCGTGCAGTTCCAGCTCGGGCGGTGGTGCGGCCCAGTCGGGCGCGCCCGGCGCCCAGGTGCTGCAGGACGCCAAGGGGGTCACCACGGTGACCTTCTGGCACGCGATGACCGGCCAGAACGCCACCGTGCTGAACAGCCTGATAGCCACCTTCAACCAGCAGCACCAGGGCAAGATCGAGGTCAAGCCGCTCTTCCAGGGCACCTACGACGACGTGATCGCCAAGTACAAGGCCTCGGTGCAGCAGAAGGGCACCCCGTCGCTGGTGCAGGTCTACGACATCGGCACCCGGTTCATGGTCGATGCCAAGCAGTCCGTCCCGGTGCAGGCCTTCGTCGACAAGGACGGCTACTCGCTGAGCGACATCGAACCGAACATCCGCAGCTACTACACGGTCGGCGGCAAGCTCGACTCGATGCCGTTCAACTCCTCCATGCCGCTGCTCTACCTCGACGCGGACGCGGTCAAGGCGGCCGGGCTCGACCCGGCCAAGCCGCCGCAGAGCCTGGCCGAGCTCGGCGACTGGGCGAAGAAGCTGACCGTCAAGGACGCCTCGGGGCAGACCACCCGGTACGGCTTCGGCGCCGCGATCTACGGCTGGTTCGTCGAGGAGCTGCTGGCCGAGTCCGGCAGCCTCTACTGCGACCAGGGCAACGGGCGCGACGCCAAGGCGAGCAAGGTGGTGTACGACTCCGCGCAGGGCGCGCAGGTGCTCCAGTGGTGGGCGGATCTGGTGAAGAACGGCTACGCGGTGAACACCGGCACTGTGACGGCGGACGCGCAGGCCGCGTTCAAGGCCGGCCGGATGGCGATGAACCTGGAGTCAACCGGCGTCCTCGGCGGTTACACCCAGGCGGCGAAGTTCTCCGTGGCCACCGCGCCGTTCCCGAAGATCGCCGACTCCGACCAGGGCGGCCCGATCGTCGGCGGCGCCTCGCTGTGGATCGACGGGCCGGGCCACTCGGCCGCCGAGCAGCGGGCCTCCTGGGAGTTCGTGAAGTTCCTGAGCGACCCGGCCCAGCAGGCCGTCTGGCACACCGGCACCGGCTACTTCCCGATCAACAGCAAGGCGCTGGACGAGCCGGCGGACAAGGCCTGGCTGGCGAAGTACCCACAGTTCCAGACCGCGATCGACGAGCTGCACGCCACGAAGGCGACCCCGGCCACCGCCGGCTGCCTGCTCGGCGTGATGCCGCAGGCCCGCAAGGGCGTCGAGACGGCGATCCAGCAGGCCATCGCCGGCAAGCCGGCCGACCAGGCGCTCGCCGATGCCGCCAAGGCGATCCAGCCGGCCATCGACGCCTACAACAGCTCGGTCGGCTGAGGTCCAGGTCACGTCAACCCGGAACAGCGCGTCAGCCTGAAAGAGCCTGTGACGCGGTCCGCACATGGTCGGCCTGCACCGGCCTGACCTGCGCGGACCGCTCGCGCGTCGGTCCCAAACCCGCACGGACCGGTCGACTGTTCCCATTGATCGCATAGGATGTCCGGCCGAAGGGCCGGTGCGGGGAAGAGGAACAGGTGCGCGGAGCAAGCGCGGCGGAGAACGCGGCGGACTACGGGTCGGATACCGGCCGTATTGCGAGCCTCCCTGTCCGCAGACACCACGCTCTGCTGGTGGTCTGGACCGTCATCTGGTTCCTGATCGTCGAGCCGAGCGGCGGCTTCTCCTGGCACTACCTGCGCCAAGGGGAGCAGCTGCTCTTCGCGCACCAGCCGGACGGCGGTCTCTCGCTCTACGCGCACCACCCGGAGCTGCAGATCGGCCCGGTGAGCCTGCTGTTCGCCCGGGTCTTCTCGCCGTTCCCGCCGCACCTCGGGCAAGTGCTGGCCGAGGGGACGATGTCCGCCCTCGGCCTGATCATGCTGGTGCTGGTCGGCCGCACCGCCGCCTGGTACTACCGCGGCACCGGCACCAACCACCGCCGCCTCCAGCAGCAGATCCTGATCGCGGGCCTGGCCTTCATCCCGATGTGGGTGGAGGTCTCGGTCCGCTTCGCGCACATGGACGACGTCCTCGCGCTCTTCTTCACCTGCCTCGCGGTGCACGCGCTGGTGCAGAACAAGCACACCGCGACCGGCATCTACCTGGCGCTGGCGGTGGACTCCAAGCCCTGGGCGATCGCCTTCATCCCGCTGATCCTGGCGCTGCCGCGGCCGGTCTGGTTCCGCACCTTCGCCTGGTTCTGCGGGCTGGTCGCGATCGCCTGGCTGCCGTTCTACCTCGGCAACCTCGGCTCGCTGGCGGCCGCCAAGTTCACCATCCCGAACCAGCCGGCCTCCTCGCTGCGCTGGCTGGGCGTCTCCGACCCGTCCACCCCGTGGTGGGACCGGCCGGCCCAGTTCGCGGTCGGCATGGGTCTGGGCGTGGTGGCGGTGCGGCGCGGGCGCTGGCCGGCCGTGGTGCTGGTCGGGGCGAACGCCCGGATCCTGCTCGACCCGAGCGTCTACACGTACTACACGGCCTCGATCCTGTTCGGCACGCTGCTCTGGGACGCGGTCGGGCAGCGCCGGCTGATCCCGTGGTGGAGCTGGATCGCGCTCGCCTCGCTCTACGGCGGCACGCTGTTCATCCCGTCCGACTCGGCGAAGGGCATGGTCCGGCTCGCCTTCGTGGTCATCTCCACGGCCTATGTGCTGCTCTGGCCGAGCAAACAGCCGCGGCGCCGGGGCAAGGGCACCGGTGGCGGGCAGATCGGCTCGAAGCGCCCGCGCCGTGAACGCGGCGCCGCCCGCGCGGCCGGGCGCGGGGCACCGGAGCCGGTGGCGGTCGCGCCCACGGGCAGCGGCCGGCGCGCTCGCGGCCGCGGGGCGGTACCGCAACAGCGCGAGAGCCCGGCGAGCACGCTGCACGGCTGAGCGCCGCCGCCTGCCCCGGCAGGCGGCGGCGCGGCCCCTACGCGACCCCGCGGCCGAAGCTGCGCCGGTAGGCGGTCGGCGAGGTGCGCATCGCGCGGCCGAAGTGGTGGCGGTACGTCGCGGCGCTCTCGAAGCCGACCGCCATGGCGATCTCCTCCACCGTGCCGTCCAGCGACTCCAGCAGCGGCAGGCTGGCCGCGATGCGCTGGGTCACCACCCAGCGCATCGGGCTGGTCCCGTTGCGGGCGGTGAAGTGCCGCAGGTACGAACGGTCGGACATGTGCGCCGCGCGGGCCAGCAGCGAGACGGTCAGCGGTGAGCCGAGGTTGTCCAGCGCCCACTGCATGCTGACCGCGATGCCGTCGTCCTCCTCCTGCACCGGCTTGACCGCGGCCTCGATGAACTGGGCCTGTCCGCCGTCGCGGTGCGGCGGCACGACGAAGCGGCGGGCCACCGTGTTGGCCACCCTGGCGCCGTGGTCGCGCCGGATCAGGTGCAGGCAGAGGTCGATGCCGGCCGCGCTGCCGGCGCTGGTCAGCAGGTCGCCGCCGTCCACGTAGAGCACGTCGGGGTTGACCCGCACCTGCGGGTGGCGCTGCTGGAGCAGCTCGGCGTAGCGCCAGTGGGTGGTGGCCTCCCGGCCGTCCAGCAGGCCGGCGGCCGCCAGCGCGAACGCGCCGGAGCAGATCGAGACGATCCGCGCGCCGCGCTCGTGCGCGGTGCGCAGCGCGGCGACCAGCGCGGGGGAGACTTCACCGCTGAACGCGTTCGCCACCCCGACCACGATCACGGTGTCCGCGGCGGCCAGCTCGTCCAGCCCGTGCCGGGCCGTCAGCGCGAAGCCGCCGAGCGCGTTCAGCTCCCGGCCCGGTTCGTCGGCGCACACCTTCAGGCCGTACCAGGGCGCCGCGAGCAGCCCGGCGAGCTCCGGCCTGGCCAGGCCGAACACCTCCACCACCACGCCGAGCTCGAACGGCGCCATGCCCTCGAACGCGTACACGGCCACGGTGTGCACCGGCTCCGGGCGGCGGCCGATCGCTACGGAGACGGGTTCTGGCATCGGCTGGCCCCTCGATCACGTCGGTGGTGGTTGGCGGGATCTTGGCGAGTGTAGTCGTCAGCGCCACTGTCCGGCGATGCGGTCCGGACGCGAAGATCGATTCGTCGCCAGGCAGAGCCGCTCAGAGACCACCAGGAGCCCGAAGATGACCATTACGTCCACCATCGCGTCCGTCGCCTCCTCCACCGTCGCGTCCGTCGCCTCGCCCGGCTCGCCCGCTGCCTCGCCGGTGCTCTCGCCGGTCACCGAGATCCCGGCGCTGTCGCCCGAGCGCGCGTTCGCCTTCTTCGCCGAGCGGCTCGGCTGCCAGGCCGACCCGGCCGACGTCTGGTACGCGATGCGCGACGGCCGCCAGGACTTCACCATCCTCGACGTCCGCGCCGAGGGCTCGCACCGCAAGACCCACCTGCCCGGCGCGATCAGCCTGCCGGTCGCCGAGATCACCCCCGAGCGGGTTGCCGAGCTGCCGGCCGGCCTGCTGCTCGTCTACTGCTGGGGCCCGGCCTGCAACGGCTCCACCAAGGCCGCGATGAAGCTCGCCGCGCTCGGCCGCGAGGTCAAGGAGATGATCGGCGGCCTGGAGTACTGGATCCGCGAGGGCTGGCCGACCGAGGGCCGGCGCCCGATCGACCCGGCGAAGGCCACCCCGGCCGACCTCGGCCTGGTCTGCTGACCTGCCACCAAACGGCGGTGCCCCCGCCCCGGCCGAAGCCGCGACGGGGGCACCACAGGCGCAGGCGTCAGCCGGTCAGCCCGTCAGCGAGGCCATCCAGCTCTCGACCTCGTCCGCGGTGCGCGGCAGGCCGGCCGAGAGGTTCTCGTTGCCGTCCGCGGTGACCAGGATGTCGTCCTCGATCCGCACCCCGATGCCGCGGTACTCCTCCGGCACCGTCAGGTCGTCCTGCTGGAAGTACAGACCGGGCTCGACGGTCAGGCACATGCCGGGCTCCAGCGTCGCGTCCACGTAGGACTCGCGGCGCGCCTGGGCGCAGTCGTGCACGTCGAGGCCGAGCATGTGGCCGGTGCCGTGCAGCGTCCAGCGGCGCTGGAGGCCGAGCTCGAGCACCTTCTCCACGTCGTACACCGAGGCGTCGAGCAGGCCCCAGGCGAGCAGGTGCTCGGCGAGCACGCGCTGCGCGGCGTCGTGGAAGTCGCGGAACCGGGCGCCGGGCTTGACGGCCGCGATGCCTGCCTCCTGGGCGGCGTACACGGCGTCGTAGATCTTGCGCTGCAGCGGGTTGAACGTGCCGTTGATCGGCAGCGTGCGGGTCACGTCGGCGGTGTAGAGCGTGTGCGTCTCCACGCCGGCGTCGAGCAGCAGCAGCTCGCCCGGGCGCACGTCGCCGTCGTTGCGCACCCAGTGCAGCGTGGTGGCGTGCGGGCCGGCGGCGGCGATCGAGCCGTAGCCGACGTCGTTGCCCTCGACCCGGGCGCGGCGCCAGAAGGTGCCCTCGATCCAGCGCTCCGAGGTGGCCACGGCCTGGCCGAGCTCGCGCACCACGTCGGTGAAGCCGTTGACGGTGGCGTTGCAGGCGGCGCGCAGCTCGCCGATCTCCCACTCGTCCTTGATCAGGCGCAGGCCGCTCAGGAAGACCTTGAGCTCGTCGTCGCGCTCCTCGTCGGTGGTCAGCGCGGCCTCCAGGCCGGCGTCGTAGCCGCGCACGATCCGGGTCGGCACCCCGCCGGCCGCCTGCAGCTCCTCGACGGCCTTGCGGACGTCGCGGGTCGCCAGCCCGAGCAGCGCCTCGGCCTCGGTGAGGCTGTGGCGCCGGCCGACCCAGAGCTCGCCCTGGCCGTCCAGCCAGAACTCGCCGTTCTCCCGGTTGGAGCGCGGCAGCCGGTAGAGCGCGGCCTGGTGCCCGCCCTCGGCGAGCGGCTCCAGCACGAGCAGCGCGTCCTCGGTCTGGTCACCGGTCAGGTGCACGTACTCGCTGGCGGCGCGGAAGGAGTACTCGGTGTCGTTGGCCCGGGTGCGCAGGTTGCCCGCCGGGACGACCAGCCGCTCGCCGGGGAAGGCCGCCGAGAGCGCGGCGCGCCGGGTGGCGGCGTACGACGCCACCGCCAGCGGCTCCAGACCGCGCAGCTCGGTGTCGGCCCAGCCGGACTTCATCGAGGCCGCCAGCTCGTCCGACACGTCGCCGTACAGTCCGTTCTTCCGGCCCTTGATCGGCTGCTCGGCCTCGGTCTCCTCGGTGCCGGCCCCCTCGGGGTTCTCGGCCGATGCCGGGGTGCGGTCCTCGGTCACGTACGTCGCCTCCTTGCGAGTCACTCCGCCCCGGCGCGTCGGATCACGACACGGTCGGGCGGCTGTGGCTCCCATGGTACGGAGGATCGTCCGATCGCCCGTTCGGGAGGGGGCCGACCGCTCCCGGGCCCGCTCCCGAACGGGTGGTGCTCAGGTCGTGCCGACGGTGTTGCTGGCCCAGAGGGCGTACGAGGGCAGCATCGGCCCGATCCGGTAGACGACCGCGTTGCCGTCCTCCTGCACGGCGAGGTAGGCGCCCGGGTTGCCCCACGTCCCGGTGGACCAGAGCGCGCCGGCGGGGTCGCCGCGGTCGGGCAGGTAGACGACCAGGTTGCCGTCGGGCTGCATGATCGCCCAGGCGCCCGGGTGCCCCTCGGTCCTGCTGTTCCAGACCGGGATGGGGCGCAGCGTGCGGTAGAGGACCAGGTTGCCGTCGGGCTGCATGACCAGGTAGTCGGTGCCGGAGCCGGTCCACTGGCCGGGGTTGAGCCACTGGCCGGAGTTCAGGCCCATCGTGTACTCGTCGGCCCGGCCTGCCCCGGCGTTCCACAGCGTGCTCGTGCCGTTGCCCGTCTGGTGGCCGGGCCAGTTCACCTGGAAGTCCCCGAGGGCGGTCATCTTGGCGCACGCACCCGGGTGGCCCCAGGTGTGGCTGGACCAGAGCGCGCCGGCCGGGTCGCTGCGGCCGGGCAGGTAGACGACCAGGTTGCCGTCCGGCTGCATGACCGCGTAGGAACCCGGGTGGCCGGCGGTGCCGGTGTCCCACAGCGAGGGGCCCCGAGAGCTTTCGGCCCCCAGCAGGTAGACGACGAGGTCGCCGTCCGGGTCCATCGACAGTTGCTCGTTGCCGTCGACCTTGACCTGCCCGGGGGCGAGGCGCTCGCCGGTGAGCAGCGGGTCGGAGCCGGTGACGTCACCCGAGAACGCCTGGCACTGGCGACCCGGCGCCGCCGTGCCCGCGGTCCTGCCTGCCGCCGTGCCCGCCGCCTTGCCTGCCGCTGCCCTGGCCGTCGGCGCGGCCGAGGCGATCGGCGCTGTGGCGGCCAGCAGCCCGCCGGCCAGGCCGGCCGCCAGTGCAGCCGCCGCGAGTCTGCGGCGGCGGCTGCCTCCGAGTTCGGTTCTGCGCATGCTTTCTCCCCCAAGGCTCGCTTCGCACAGTGGAATTGAGCCGCCCGCGAGCACGGTGCGGCCGATCCATTGTCACCCCGGGCGAGCCCCGGGTCCCGCCCGGCGGCGTGCGTAGATTTCCTACTCGAACCGTGCCGCGAGCACGACCAGATCGTCCGTCAGCCGGGCGACCTCGTCCGCGCACATCGCCAGCAGGTGCGTGCACAACCGCTCCGGATCGTGCCGGACCTCGCGCGGGGCGTCGGCGGCGGCCTTGCGCAGCCGGGCCTGGCCGGTGTGCAGCGTCGGGCCGAAGCAGCGGGCCAGGCCCTCGGTGTAGAGCAGCAGCAGGTCGCCGCGCTCGGCGCTGAGCTCCACGCCGGGCGCCTCCCAGCAGCTGAGCATGCCGAGCGGGGCGGAGAGCGAGGTCTCCACGAAGTTCGCGCCGTAGCGGGTGACCAGCACCGGCGGGCAGTGGCCGGCGCCGGCCAGCGTGATCCGGCGCTCGCCGGGCTCCAGGCAGGCGTACACGGCGGTCGCGGTGCGGGC
Source organism: Kitasatospora sp. NEAU-69 (assembly GCF_057158765.1). Lineage (NCBI taxonomy): Bacteria > Bacillati > Actinomycetota > Actinomycetes > Kitasatosporales > Streptomycetaceae > Kitasatospora > Kitasatospora sp. NEAU-69. The sequence continues at coordinate 98,627 of NZ_JBWXUE010000002.1, read as the reverse complement.
CGGTTCGGTCGTCTTGAGCAGCAGCTCCAGGTCGCCGAGCACCGAGACCGGGTCCTCGCCCTCCAGCACCGCATAGGCGCGCAGCGCGGCCCGGACCCGGCCCATCGCGGTGGCCGCGCCCGGGGCCGAGCCCGGTCCGGCGCCGGGGCCGTCGCCGGAGACCGAGCCCACGGTCAGACCGACCGAGCCGTCCGGCAGCGCGATCGCGTCGTACCAGTCGCTGCCGGCCGAGCGGTCCAGGCCGGCCGGCACCCAGCGGGCGGCCAGCCGCAGGCCGGGGACGTACGGCAGGTGGTCGGGCAGCAGGCCGCGGCGCAGCGCCTCGGTGGCCCGGCAGCGGCGCTCCGCCTCCAGCCGGCCGGCCAGCAGCGGCGCCGCGAACGCGATGTAGCGGTGTGCCAGCCGCTGCCGCTCGGGGCTGGGCCGGGTGGGCGTGGCGAAGAACCAGACGGCGGCGGCGAGCGGCCCGTCCTCCTCGGTGGCGAGCGGCAGCGCGTAGCAGGCCGCCAGGCCGAGCGTGGCGGCGACCTCGTGCAGCCGCGGATCGACGGACGGGCCGGCGGCCAGGTCGGGGTGGAGCAGCTGGTGCGGGCGGTCCGCCTGGTTCAGCAGGCCGGCGAACGGGCCGTGCTCGACCGGGACGGTCTCCAGCGCGCCGAGCGCGGCGCAGTCCAGGCCGAGGCCGATCATCGGGCCGTAGCCGGCGTGGTCGTGCCAGCCGGCGCCGGACAGGCCGTCAGGGCCGGGGCGGACCGGGCGGGGCAGGCGGGGCCGGCCGGCGACGGCGGCAGCCGGGGTGACGGCGGCGAGCGGGGTGCTCTCGCCGCAGTCGCGGGCGATCGGGACCAGCAGTCCGCGGTCGGCGCCGAGCAGTTCGGCGCCCGAGTCGAGCAGCGTGGTCAGCGTCGCGGCCAGGCCGCGGGCCCGGGCCAGCCGCTCGGTGTGCCGGTTCAGCCAGTCGAGCGCGGCCAGTTCGGCCGGGCGGCCGGCGTCGTGGCCGGCGTCCTGGTCGGCAGAGTGATCGGGGGTATGACCGGGTGCGTGGTCGGGTGCGTGACCGGTGGCGCGGGCGGCCGGGTGGTCCTCGGGCCGGTCGGCGGCGCGCTCGGGCGAACGATGCGACGGAGCGTCAGCCGGACCGGCCGGCACCGCGTCGGACGAGTCGTTCGGGACGGCCGGTTGAGGCAGGCTCAGCAGCGTGGCGAGCCGTCCGGTCGGTGGTTCCGGGGGCTCGGCGGCACCGGTCCCACCGGCGCCCGACAAGCCGCTCGCACCCTCGGCCGGTTCGGACGCGCCGGCGCCGGCGCCGCTCACGCCGGGGGCGGATGGAAGCTTGTCACTCATACCGCGACTCCCAGCGCTGTGGTACGTGTCAGCGGTCTCTGTCAGGACGAGCCCTGGCAAACCGTTCTCAATGCCCCGTTTCTACACAGGTCGGTCGGGGCGTGTCCAGAATCGGGACAGCGCCGGATGGCTGTTTCTGCACCGGCCGCGCGCCCCCGCCGACGGCTGGAGTGGAGCACCCGGTGAACGGGCAGAAGCTGAGCAGAGGCTGCCGGTCCCCGCGCGGATCGTAGGGGTCCCCCGTCCGGCAACCCGGCTGACCGGAAGTCACTCACTCTTACGGTGGAACCGGAGGACGTCGATCGGCGTCCATCTGGTCGCATGAGGGATTCTCGTTCCAGGGACGCGTCCGCGGCCTGCCCAGCCCGGCGTCCCGTCGCGGTGCGCTGCTCCACCCAATGCCCTGCTCCACTCGGAACCGCGCCACCCGGCGAGTGCCCCGGTCGGCGAACCACCCGACTCCGGGGCCGCCCGGCAGCCATTCGGTCGGCAGCCATCCGGTCGGTCCGAGCGAACGAAGCGGTTTCCCGGCCGCGCCAGACCATGTCCTGGCGGCGCCGGACCAGCTCTTGATCGAGATCCAGGTCCACCCGGTTGCGGAGAGGAACGAGTGCCCATGCGAGATTCGCGGGAGTTGGCGAGGCGCCGCCACAGAACCCGGCAGGCGCTGCTGCAGGCGGCGCTGACCTGTACCCAGCAGTGGCGGTGGCCGGTGGTGCCGGGCGCGGTCATGGTGGAGCGGGCGGGCGACGAGCTGCCGCTGCTCGGCCCGGCGGTCTGCTCCTGCGGTGACGACGACTGCCCGGTGCCCGGCGCGCACCCGCACGACCAGCCGCTGCTCGCGGCCACCACCGAGGCGGGCATGGTGCGCTGGTGGTGGGAGCGGCACAGTCCACAGGCGCCGATCCTGGTCGCCACCGGGGGAGCGGTGGCGGCGGTCAGCCTGCCGGCGACGGCGGGCGCGCTGCTGCTCGACTACCTGGACGAGCTACGGGTGCCGACCGGCCCGGTGCTGGCCGGTGCGACCCGCTACGCGCTGCTCGTCGAGCCGTACGAGTACCAGGAGTTGGCGGAACTGCTGGCGGCCGAGGAGGAGACCCTGTGCTCCGGCGGCGGGCCGGGCCGGGTGCCGAGCTCGGTGCGCTTCCACGGGCCGGGCGGGTTCCTGGTGCTGCCGCCCTCGCCGACCGGGGCCGGTCGCGGTGCGCCGGTGCGCTGGCTGCGGCGTCCGGTGGCCGCGCCGGGCGGCGGCGTGCGGCTGCCCAGGGCGGCGGTGCTGCTGGCGGCGCTGGTGGCGGCGGGGACGGCGGCGCCGGACGGCAGCCGGCTCGCGTACTGACAGTGGCCCGCCGGTCTCAACTCACCTGCGCAAATGGAAGATCCGGCCGCTGGCGACGGGGGATGCACCAGCGACCGGACTGTTTAAAACAGTAACAAGGATTGGCGCCGTAGCCAATTTCCCTGGCGAAGCTGACCGGGCGTTTTCGGCGTGGGCACGCCGAATGTGACCAGAGTCACGTCCGAGCGATCAAAAATGATCACAGACGGACAGGAGTGGTCAGTTGAGCGTGACCTGACGGCTCACCAGGTTCGCGCGGGACCGGCGCTCCTCGCCACTGAGCGGCTCGGTCACGGCGAGCGCGCCGGCCAGCCGCTCGGCGAACTCCGCCGCCGGCTTCTCGCAGTCGGCGGCCGTCATCGACGTCGGCAGGTCCCAGACCGGCACGGTCAGGCCGTGCGCGCGGAACGAGCCGACCAGCTTGGTGCCCTCGCCGATCGAGGTCCGGCCGGCGGCGGAGAGCCGGGCCAGCGCGTCCAGCAGCTGCTCCTCCGGCACCGTCATCACCCAGCGCAGGTGGTTCTTGTCCGGGGTGCCGCACCAGTAGGCGGAGTCCACGCTGGTGACCTTCTCGGTCGGGATCGCCGAGGCGTTCGCCCGCTCCAGCGAGGCGGCCACCTCGCCGGTCGCGGCCTCGGCGTCCTCCAGCCAGAACTCGAAGCCGGTGTGCACGGCCGGCACGAACGGTGCGCTCAGGTCGAGCAGGTCCTGCAGCCGCGGGCCGTCGGCGGGGGCCCGCCGGGTCGGCACCGGGTTGCCGGGCTCGGTGACCAGGGCCTCGACCAGTGCGTCGGCCAGGTCCCGGCTGAGGTCGCCGGAGGAGGACTGGGTCTGCAGCCCGAGCAGGATCGAGCCGTCGGGGCGGCGCAGCGCCGGCCAGGCCAGCGGCAGCACGGTGGCCAGGGTGACCGACGGGATCTCACCGGAGGCGCCGTCGGCGACACCGGCGGCCAGCGTCAGCGGCACCGTGGCGGCGGGCACCAGCTCACGCAGCGCCACCCAGTCGGCCTCGCCCGGGAGTCCCTCGAACGGACGGTTCACCAGCTCCTGGACCGCGTGCGCGGCCTCGCGGCCGTGGCAGGCCTTGTAGCGGCGGCCGGAGCCGCAGGGGCAGTCCTCGCGGGCTCCGACGACCGGCACACTGCCGGCGGGGACGGCGGTGCGGGTGGACTGGGGCGACTTCTTGGCGGCCTTCTTGGCCATGGTGCGGCTCTCCCGGGACGGTGGTGACGGTCTCCGGGGCAGCCTACTGACGTTTGTGCGGGCCGGACTGCGGGGACGGCGCGCGCGGGCGCCCGCGAGACGCCCCGGCGCGCCCGGCAGGATCCACCGGGGAGGCTTCCGGGGTGCGTCCGGCCGATGGCGGGTCAGGCCGAGCGGGCGTGCTCGCCGTGCACCGTGTGCGCCGGGAGCGCGGCCCAGACGGTCACCTCGCCCGGCGCGTCCCGCACCCCCCAGTCCGCCGCCAGCTGGCCGACGATGCTCAGGCCGCGACCGCCCTTGGCGGTGAGCGACGGGCTGGCCGGCAGCGGCCGGGTGACCGAGCCGCCGTCGGTGACCTCCAGGGTCAGCAGGCCGTCGGTGTGCATCTGCCAGCGCACCAGGACCCCGCCGGGCTTCTCCGGCTGTTCGCTTTCCCGTGACGACCGGGTCATATCCGCGGTGTTGTCCGGGAATTTCGAATCGGCCCCCCCGGGAACATCTCGCCGCAGATCCCGCCGGACATCTCCCGGCATGACATCCGGCATGACATCCGGGTCGGCGCCGGGCAGATCTCCGTCGAGATCCAGCAAAGGCGCCAGCGGCCGGGCATAACGGCAGGAATTGCTGAGCAGTTCGGAAAGGATCAGAACCGCGTCGTCGATGACGGTGTCCGGGACCTCGCGGTCGCCCAGATCACGCCGCAGCCGGCGCCGGGCGGCCCCGACACTGGCCGGGCCGTGCGGCACCGCCATGGTCGATGAAGTCGGCACTTCGCGCGCCACCATCAACGCCACCCCCGGACCTCCTTCAGCGTTTGCCGATGGATGGATGCCCCGGGGGAATGCACTGGAAACGGGTTCACTCGCTCGTGGCCCGTCAATTGTGAAGTCGGGCAAGCTGTGGCAACACGCTGTGCGCAAAAGGTGATTAGCTGCTTACGCTGCGTCGAACCAAGGGCCGGAATCCGCCCGCCGGGCTCGCCGCACCCCCCGCGGCTGCGCCCCGCGTACGCCAATCCGCACGGTGTGCGCGTGGCCTGCGTCGTATCCGGACGGCCCGCCCACCGCCTGCGGGCGGGCGGGCCGGCCGGCTTTGGCAGACGGGCGGGCCGGCGTGCGGGCCGGCGTCAGCGCCCCAGCTGGTCCAGCACGGCGCGCGGCCGGTTGGTGATGATCGCCTCGACCCCGAGCCGCAGGCAGAGCTCGACGTCCTCCGGCTGGTCCACCGTCCAGACGTGCACCCGGTGCCCGGCCGCCCGCAGCCTGGTCACCAGCTCCGGCTGCCGCCGAACCAGCTCGATGCCGGGGCCGGCGATCACGGCGCCGCCGGGGAGCCCGCTGCCCGGCCACAGCCGCAGCGCCGCCGGGCGCTCGAAGAGGAAGACCCGCGGGAACTCCGGCGCGGCGCGCTGGATCCGGCCCACGGCCAGGCCGGAGAAGCTCATGATCCGCGCGTGCGGGCGGTCCGGGTCGCCCTCGCCGCCGTGCGCCGCGCCCTTGATGCCGAACCGGTCCAGCGCCCGCAGCAGCTCGGCCTCGACGTGGCCGCGGTAGCGCACCGGGTGTTTGGTCTCGATCGCCAGGTCCACCCGGCGGCCGCAGTCCGCGACCAGCTCCAGCAGGGTGTCCAGCCGCAGTACCGAGCGGCGCTCCGGATCGGCCCGCTCCTGCGGGGTGCCGCCCGGCTTCCAGGAGCCGAAGTCGTACGCCGTCAGCTGCTCCAGGGTGAGCGCCGAGACGACCTTGCGGCCGCCGTCCGAGACCCGGTTGATGGTCCGGTCGTGCACGCAGACCAGCTGGCCGTCCCGGGACAGCCGGACGTCGCACTCGACCGCGTCGGCGCCCTCCGCCAGGGCTCGGCGGTAGGCCGTCAGGGTGTGTTCGGGCAGTGCCTCGGAGGAGCCGCGGTGCGCGACCACCTGGACCGCCCTGGCGGATCGGGTCGGGTCGGCGGAGAGGTCGGGAGTCGTCACACGCCAACCCTAGGACCCCCAGGTGACAGGCGTGCGACGGCCACCCCAACGCCGGACCCCGCGGTGCCGCGGCGTCCGGCACGGGGTGGCGCCGTCAGGCGCTGGGGACCAGCTTCGCCAGGCCCCAGGTCACCAGACCCGCGACCAGGAACGAGAAGAGCGAGGCCGAGGACCACTGCTGCGGCGTGAAGTGCACCCAGCCCTGCAGGTCGGTCCAGAAGCCGGTCCACCAGCCGGCGATCTTGGTCGGCGCGAGGAACTGGTACGTGCAGAAGCCCAGCGCCCACGGCAGCAGCATCAGCGGCCGGGCCGGCGCGTCCTGCGAGAGGTCCCAGCCCCGCCGGCCGCGGCCGAGGAAGAAGTCCACCGCGAGCACCGCGAGCAGCGGCACGAAGACCGAGCCGATCAGCCCGAGGAATGCGTAGTACGAGTCGGTGAAGGCCTGGATCTTCAGCGCCAGCACCGTCACCAGCAGGCCGATCCCGCCGGTCAGCAGCCGCCGGTCCACCCGCGGGAACAGGTTGTGCAGCGACATCGCGGTCGAGTAGACGTTCGCGAAGGACTGGTCGGCCTCGCGTAGCACCAGCACCAGCAGGAAGGCCCAGCCGGCCGCGACCCCGGTGAAGGAGTCGAGCAGGTTGTCCTCCTTTCCGCCGGACTGCAGCAGCGCGATCAGGCCGAGCAGGTAGCACCAGACCTGGGCGATCGTGTAGCCGGAGAAGGTGCCCCAGAACGAGGAGCGGCCGGTCCGCGCGTGCCGGGTGTAGTCGGCGGCCAGCGGCACGAAGGAGATCGAGACGGCGATGATCGCGTCCGTCGCCCCCAGGAAGCCCTTCCAGTTGCCCGCGCCCGGGTCCGGCACGCCGTGCCGGGCGAGCTGGACGGTGAAGTAGACCATCGCGATGCCCACCGCGATCGCCACGTACTTGCGCAGCGCCGCGATCGAGCCGAGCGGCCAGATGGTCAGCGCCGTGGTCACCCCGCCGGCCAGCACCACGAAGAGCCAGCGCCAGCCCTGGGTGTCGGCCACCGTCTGCGCGCCCCAGGCGATCACGATCAGCTCGTACACGCCCCAGCCGACGCACTGCAGGATGTTCAGCGCGGTCGGCAGGTAGGAGAGCCGGGTGCCGAAGAGCCCGCGCAGCACGGCCATCGCGGGCGCGCCGGTGCGGGTGCCGATCAGCGCAGCGACGCCCAGCATCGCGGTGCCGATCACGGTGCCGACCACGATCGCGGTGACCGCCGCGGTGAACGAGAGCTCGCTCCCGGGGGCGCCGAGCACGGTCGCGGCACTGGTGAAGCCGATCAGGCTGATCCCCAGATTGGCCCAGAGCGCGAACTGGTCCTTGAAGCCGAGCGTGCGCGGGGGCGCGGTGTCGAGCACCAGCGGCGCCTCGGCGCGGCCGGCGGACTGCCGGGCCGGGTCGTCGAGCAGCGGTGTGGAGGGGGGCAGGGGTGCAGAAGGGGTGGGCGGAGCAGCCGTCATGACCGAGACTCCCTACGCCGGCATTACCCGGACAGGTTCCGGCGGTCAGCGCTCCCTCGGCCGTACCGGGCCCAGGGCCATGGCGTACGGTCGACCAGCGCACTCTCAGCGTGGATGGGGTCCAAGCTCCCGCGTGTCGTGTTGTGGACTCGACAGGCTAGCCGGGCCTGCTGAATCGGCCAAGATGGCGCAATTACCGTCCCGCATGGCGGAACTCCGGTCGGGGAACCGGAACCGCTCGTGGACTGCGCCGTTCGGTCTGCCTAAGGATTCTTAACCATTCTTCAGGCGGCCCCTTACGGCAACCAGATCGGCCATGGGAAAAACTAGGGGCCAAGGTCCCAGCCAGCAATGGAGGTCGTCCGTGAGCACCGAGCACGAGAGTGGTTCCACCGGGCCGCAGGGGGAGCAGTTCTCCAGCGGCCACGGGGAGCCGGGGGGCACTCCGGCAGTCGGTGGTACACCGACGACGGGGGCGCCGGCCACTCCGGCGGAGCCCGAGGCGACGGTCGTATTCAGCAAGCCGGCCGCCCCGGCCCCGGCCGCCCCGGCCCCGGCCGCCGCGGCCCACGACGAGACCCCTGCGGCCCCCGCGGCCCCCGCCGCCCCGGCGCCGACGTACCTGGACGCGCCTCCGCTGGCGGCCCCCGCCGCTCCCGCCGCCCCTGCGGCCCCCGCGCCGACCTACCTGGACGCGCCGCCGCCGGCCGTCCCGCAGCCGCCGACCATGGCCGAGCGGCCGACCGACCCGTACGGCGCGCCCACCGCGCCGGTGCCGCCGGTCGCCCCGGGCCAGCCGGCCGGTTACGCCGAGCACGCCGAGCACCACCCGTTCGGCGCCGGCCACCCGGTCGGCGCGGGCTGGGGGACCCCGCCCGGCGGCCCGATGGGCCCCGGCTACGGCGAGCCCGGCTACCCGGGCGAGTACCCGGGCCAGGCCGTCCCGGTGCGCCGCAAGGGCCGCGGCGGACTGGTCGCGCTGATCGCCGCCGTCGCGCTGGTGGCCGGCGTGGCCGGCGGCCTGGCCGGTGCCGCGCTCAAGGGCGGCAACTCCAGCTCGCCGGCCTCCTCCGGCAGCTCGCACAGCAGCACCACCCTCTCGGTCCCCGGCACCCAGGTGCTCAACCGGGCCCCCGACTCGGTGGCCGGGATCGCCGCCAAGGCGCTGCCCAGCGTCGTCACCATCAAGGCGGACGGCAGCCAGGAGTCCGGCACCGGCACCGGCTGGGTCTTCGACACCGAGGGCCACATCGTCACCAACAACCACGTGGTCGCCCCCGCCGCGAACGGCGGCAAGCTGACCGTCAAGTTCTCCGACGGCAGCACCTCCGACGCCTCGGTGGTCGGCCAGGCCAAGGGCTACGACCTCGCGGTGATCAAGCTGAACAACCCGCCGCCGTACAAGCTGGTGCCGCTGCCGCTCGGCGACTCGGACCAGGTCGCGGTCGGCGACACCACGGTCGCCATCGGCGCGCCGTTCGACCTGGAGGGCACCGTCACCTCCGGCATCGTCAGCGCCAAGAACCGCCCGGTCGCCTCCGGCGACGAGAGCGGCTCGCAGGTCTCGTACATGAGCGCGCTGCAGACCGACGCCTCGATCAACCCCGGCAACTCCGGCGGCCCGCTGCTCAACGCCCAGGGCGCCGTGATCGGCGTCAACTCGGCGATCCAGTCCAGCACCGCCAACAGCGGCGGCGGCCAGGCCGGCAGCATCGGCCTCGGCTTCGCGATCCCGATCAACCAGGTCAAGCGGGTCGCCCAGATGCTGATCCAGACCGGCACCCCGGTCTACGCGACGCTCGGCATCCTGCGCAACGACAACTACAACGGCGACGGCGCCCAGGTGAACCCGAGTGCCGTCCAGGGCACCCCGGCCGTCACCCCCGGCGGCCCCGCCGACAAGGCCGGCCTGAAGGCCGGTGACGTCATCACCAAGCTCGGCGGCGTGACCATCGACAACTCCCAGGCCCTGGTGAGCACGATCTGGACGCACTCCCCGGGCGACCAGGTCGATGTCGAGTACACCCGCAACGGCGTCGCCGCCAAGACCACCGTCACCCTCGGCAGCCGCACCGGCGACAGCAACTGACGCACCCCGGCCCGACCCGCGAAACCTGGTGCACCGAACGCCCCGGGACCCGTTAGGCTGACCTCCGCCTGGAGAGCTGCCCGAGCGGCCTAAGGGAACAGTCTTGAAAACTGTCGTGCGGTGACCCCGTACCGTGGGTTCGAATCCCACGCTCTCCGCTGGTGGGCGAAAGCCTGGTCAGGGCGGGTATCGGTGACATGCCGATACCCGCCCTGACCGTTCCTGTGCCGGACTGTCCCACCTGATGCCAAGGTGAGTCAGAGTGTGTGGACCAGCCGTGGACCAGGTCCACGGTTGCTACCCCTGGTCGTACTCCTCGCTCAGGAACTTCTCGATCAGGGCGTTGGACCGGTCGCGCCGGCCGTCCACCACTTTGGCGTAGAACTTGTAGAGCACCGCGACACTGTGGCCCGCGCGGTAGGCGACCTCCGTCGGATCCAGCCCGGCCGCGAGCCAGCCAGACACGCAGGTTGCCCGCAGGTCGTAGGGCACCCCCGCGAACGGCGTCTTCACCTGGTCGGGAGTAAGCACCAGCTCACGGGCCTGCTTCCAGACGGCTGAGGTTTCCTTGGTCGTCAGCAGGCCGCCCTCGGCCCCCTGAAAGATCCGGCCGTCCAAGCCCAGTCCGAACTCTTCCACGTGGTCACGCACCATCCGGACGAACACCGGCGGGATCGGGATGTCCCGAGTCGCCGCGCGGGCCCGGTGCTTGAGCCCCCGTTCCTCGAACGACGCTCCGTCGTCGGTCCACCGGGAGCCGACCCGGGGCGAGCTGCCGGGTGCCACGATCAAGCCCCACCCGGTCTCCGGCAGCACGAAGTCTGGCAGCCTCAGGTTCGTTGCCTCAGCGGGCCTCGTCGCACCCCAGTTGATGCAGCCGTAGAACGTCGAGAGATGCCGCCCGCGCCGCCCGAGGTTCCGCACGGCCTCGATCAGGTCCCGGGCCTGGCGGGGGGCCGGGACGTAGCGCCAATCGATCTCAGAGTCAGTCTCCGGGGGTGACCAGTCCACGAATTTGAGCGGGTGGGCAGTGAGAAGCTTCCGCTCGATCGCGTATTTGAGCGCACCGCTGAAGGTGGCGTACTTGCGGTTGATCGTATTGTCGGCTGCCCGCTTGCCGTCTAGCTTCAGCGTGATGGCTTTCAACGCTTCCCGAATGGTGTCGGAGTCCTCCAGCTGCGAGATCGGAAGCGACTTCTGCGCCAGCCATTCGAGGGCCGCGACGATCTCCTGCGGTGGCTCTGACCTGTGCTGGGAGAAGTTGAACGCCCAGCAGGAGAGCGCGCGTCTCAAAACTCTTTCCTGCGGGGCCCCACGGTGGTCGACGACCAATGCGGGGGTGATCGTGGCAAGGCCATCCGCCCGCGCCGCACGCTCCTTTGCGGAAGCGTCGGGCCACTTCACTTCGGCATGCTTCTTTGCGTGCTCGAACCAGGTTGGCTCAGCCGGCTCGGCGGCTTTCCGGAGCCTCTCCAACTCCGAGACCGGCAGCCCAGTCTGCACATCGAACTGCTCGCGGCGCAGAGCTGCGGCCATCAGCTCAGCGCGTCGGCCGTCGGCCTGCACTCTGAGTAGGAAGCTCTGGGAGTGCTGTTGGTCGCCGACCCGCCAGCGGGTCTGGAACGGCTTGGCCCGGTCCGGCCGGTGGCGGATCGAGTAGGGAACGAACTCATGTGTCAGCAACGGGAGACCTCACGGCAAGGGGCCCCGGCGCTGCCGGGGCCCCGAAGTTGGCGGGACGAGCGTCAGGCGGCGGTCGCTCGGCGGCCCGCCCACCACGCATCCAGCGCGGCGCGGGTACACCGGAGGTGGCCGTTCGGGAGCGGGATCATTTCGGGGGCCTGACCCTTGGCGCGCATGCGGTAGAACGCGGACCGGGACATGTCGATCTCTTCGAGGACGGCACGGAGCTTCAGGTACTCCTGCTTGGGCATGGCGGCTACCTCATGGTGAGTTGGAAAGGCTGGCTCGGCTCTCTCTCCTGGAATCCGCTACTGCCGCTACTGCCGCTACCTCCCTGGCCAGGGGCATGTTTTTGGTAGCGGATTGGGTAGCGGTAGCGGATTGGTGCCGCTCCCGGGCGTGGTCGGGAGCGGCGGTGCGGCCTACCGCGGGGTGGCGGCGGTGGCGGTGTTCTCGGGGGTGGGTAGCGGGTTGGTATCCGCTACCGCTACCGGATCCGCTACCGGAATCAGGTGCCTGACCTGCGCGGTAGCGGCAGTAGCGGCAGTAGCGGATTCCTGGGAGCGGGGCGGGCAGTACCGCAGCCACGCGTCGGCGAGGTCGGCGGCGTAGTAGCCCTTGGCGCTGCTCTTGGGGCCGGTTTTGATGTTGCGGGGCTTGATGGGGTCGTTGTCAGCGGTGACGTAGTCGCCGAGCATGCGGGCGAGGGCGCGGGCGGTGATGGGCTTGCCGTCGAGGTCGGCCCACGGGGCGTCGTCCAGCTCGGCGAGCTTGCTCAGCAGGTCGATGCTGAGCATCCGTTCGGCGCCGTTGAAGATGTCCCGAAGGTCGGCGAGCAGCCGGATGCCGACGGAGCCCTTGTCGTTGGCCTTGGCGGCGGTCACGAGGGCGACGCAGGCCTTGCGGGCGCGCTCAGGCCAGTGCCCGCCGGCGGCGTCGGCGACCGCAAGCAGCGGTTCCCAGACGTCGGCGGGACGGTCGCTGATGCCGTCGGGCATCTCGGGCCACACGTCGGCGAGTTGACCGCGGACGCTGTCGGCCCAGGTGGCGAGGCGGTCCCGCAGGATGTGACCCTCGGCCTTGGTGGTGCGCTCACGGAAGGGCTCGACCGTCTCGTTGGGGGCGCGGCGGCGCATCCGGATGATGACGGATCGGCTCATGATGGTGTCGGGCAGGTCCCCGAGGCCGCCCATGCCAAGGGCGGCGTAGACGGGGAAGGGCTGGACGGTCTGGGTGGAGCCGTCGCCGACGCACCGCAGGACGACGCCGCTTCGGCGGTGGCCGGAGTTGATGAGGCCGCGCAGGTCCTCGTTGCCGGCGGCCTTGGCGCCGAAGGTGGTGTCGATCTCGTCGAACAACATGGTCGGCCGGGCCGCGGGGTCGGACACGGAGCGGAACAGCGCGGCCGGGGTGACGTCGGTGGTCAGCATCGACCTCGGGGTGAGGGTTTCGATGATCTCCAGCGCGCGGGTCTTGCCGCTGCCCGGTTCCGGGGAGAGGAACGCGATGCGCGGGGTGGACTCGAAGCAGTCGAGGAGGTGGGCGTGCGCGTCCCACAGCACCACCGCGACGTACGCGGCTTCGGAGGGGAAGACGTTGAAGCGCCGATGGTGCCGCTCGACCTCGTCCAGCAGCGTGGCACCGTCGATCGGGGGCGGGCTGCCGTTCTCGGGCGCGGGCGGGGTGGGATCGGTCATGCTGGGGGTCTCCTGTTTCTTTGCGGAGCAGGGGGAGCCGGGGCGACCGCTTGTCTTTGGGAGAGGGGCGGTCGCTCCGGCGGATCAGCGCCCGATGGGGGCGGACAGAGTGGTGCCAGCGGTGGTGAAGCCGCGGGTGACGGCTCGCACGGCGTAGTCGTGGGGGACGCCGACCGAGACGGCGGTGGCGGTGATCTGTTCGGCGATTCCGGCGAGGTCGCAGGGGCCGGGGCAGTGGGTGTGTTGGGCGGCGAGGAAGCGGGCGACGCCGAATGCCGCCGATCCGGCGCCGTGCTCGCTGTGGCTGCGGACTTTGTCGAGTCCCCGGTTCAGGCCGGTGGCCAGGTAGCCGTCGGTGTGGCGGCAGCCGCCACGGCTGGTGCGGGTCCACCTCGGGCCGGTAGCGGAAGAGGCCACCCCGCCGCCGATCCGGGCCGGGGTGGCCTCTTCCTTCCTGACCAAGTCCCTCACCAGGGAAGGAAGTGGGACGGTGGTGCCGGTGCCGGGGCCGAGCCAGCGGGCATAGTGCATGCGCGACTTGATGTCCACGCCGGGCCGCACTCCGTTGGCGGAGGCCATGACGCCGCGGTAGATCCAGTGCTCGCCGCGGGTGGTGACGATCACGCGGGTCGGCGGCAGGGTGGCGCGGGCCCATGCGAGGGCGGCGGCGTTGTCGAGGTCGAGAACGGTGACCCCGACTCCGCCGGGGTGGTAGGCCACGGTCACGGCTTCACGCCAGGCTGCGGCCCATGCCGGGCTGGTGAGGACGGTGGGGTCGGTGGTGGCGGCGGCCCACGCGTGGCAGGGGGCCGGGCAGGTGCAGGGGCCGGGGGTCTTCATGTTCGGTCGGCCGCCGCACGCCACGTCCTTGCAGGTGAGGCAGTTGCCGAACGGGACCTTGCCGACCCGAAGGGGCAGCACCGGCACCGCCCGGTGGGCGAGCCACAGGGCGGTGTCCAGCGGGCTCGGCAGGCGATTCGTCTGGTCGGACACGGGGTTCTCCTGGTGGCCGATCAGAGGTCGAAGAGCGTGTCCGCGGCGTCGGCCGGGGCGCTGGTGCGGGCGGTCCTGCGGGCGGCGGCGTGGCTGCCGTGGTGGCAGTCGGGGCACCACGCGGCCAGGGCCCGCTTGGGCAGGGCGGCCTGTCGGTGGTCAGGCAGGAGCATGTCGGCCGGGTCGGCGGGGGCGGCGATCAGGTGGACCAGTCCGCCGCCGTGCCGGTGGCGATAGCCGGCGTGCTCGCGCGGGCACCGTCCGCCGTCCGCCTTGTGGCTCTTGCCGCAGGTGCCGCGGCACTGGCAGCGGCCCGCGGCGGCGGCCAGCACGGCCGACCACAGCTCGGAGCAGACCAGCGGCGCGACCCGGGTGTGGGCGTTCATGCCGCCTCCCGAACGAGGGCGGGGAGGCCGGCTGCGGCCAGGACCGCGTAGGCGAGTCGGGGCGGGACGGCGTTGCCGATCTGCTGGCCGATGTCCCCACCGGCCCAGGGGTGGTCGTGCGGGAAGGACTGGAGGGCGCCGGCCTCGGCCCACGTGAGGCGGGCCTGCTCGGTGCCGTCGGGGCCGATCAGGCGGTTGCGGGTGATCTTCCCGGTGACGGTGGCGGCGGGCTGGTCCCAGGTCCGGCGCCCGCGTGCGGCCGGGTCGCCGCCGGTGCCGTAGTTGCTGACCACGGTGAACGGCACGGCGCGTCGCAGTGCCTGGCGCATGCTCACCCACGGCAACAGGGCCGGATCCCCGGCGTCCTGAGGGATGCCGGGTCGGTAGGGGCGGTGGGTCGGGGTCGGGAGGGCGGCGGGGCCGTCGAGGCGGGCGATCAGGACCGCGCGGCGGCGACTCTGCGGCACGCCGTACTGTTCGGCCCGCAGCACCCCGCACACCGCCCGGTAGCCCTCGGCCCGCAGAATCCCGGCGAACACCTGCCAGACCGGCAGGACTTGAGGGACCTGCTCCAACACGATCGTCCGGAACGGGCGCCCGTCGTCGGCGGCGGCAAGGGCCCAGCGCAGGGGCTCCAGCACGAGTCGGATGTTCTCGTCCCCCACGGCCGGGGCCTGGGGGACGGTGCGCCGTGCCGCCAACCGGCCTGCCAGGTGCACGATCTGGTCCAGGGCTCGGCGGCCGGCGCCGGTTCCGGCGACGGAGAACGGCTGACAGGGTGGCCCGCCCAGCAGGTGACGGACGGTCGGGAAGTCGCCGGGCCCAAAGTCCCGCACGTCGCCTTCGATGGTGGTGAGACCTGCAGTGCGGCGACTCGCGCACGCGTCCGGGCTCCGCTCGATCCCGATCGGGTTCAGGCCGAGCCGAACGGCGGCGAGGTCGAGCCCGCCGGGGCCGGCGAACAGGTCCACCGTGTCCGGGGCAGTCGGGGTGTGGGTGCCCATGGGCCGACGCCCCTGCCGGTCGGGGTTCACCTTGCGTCCCCGGTCAGCTCGTTGACGCTCTGGGCGTGCCTGTTGAGCACGGCCACGAGGGTGGCGACGGTCTCCTTGGCCTCGATCGTCAGCACCGCGCCCGGACCCTTGGCGGTGGGTTCGTCCAGCAGCGCGAGCGGCACCGGGATGACCAGGGAGGCGGTGAGCAGCAGGGTCGAGCGGGTGGTCATGTCCGGCTCGGTCAGCCGGGGCCAGGTGGCGTCGGTGTCCCACGAGTAGCGGTCGCTGGCCCAGTCGGCCAGGCCGGCCGGGCGGTGGGCGAGCGCGTGCTGACGCAGCGGGACGATGACGTTCATGAGCAGCTCGCCGCTGTCGCCGACGTAGACCTTGACGCCCAGCAGGTCCGGGCGGAGCCGGACGTAACCGGGGGCCATGATCGGACCGGTTGCCACCATCCACGCGGCGGCCGCGAACCGGGCGGCGTCCAGGGGGTATCCGTCGTCGGCGAACCAGTGCGCGCACTGGTCGAGGTAGGCGCCGTAGCGCGAGGAGCCGTTCGAGGCGCGGTCGCGGTCGTCGGCGTCATCGACGACGGCGAGCGTGTGCGGGGTGAACTTGGGCATGCTGGTTCCGATCTCGATTGGGTTCGGGATTGATCGGGCCCCTGCGACAGCCGCCGTCCGGCCAAGGTGGACGGCTGCCGCGGGGGCCCGTGCAGTGCGTGGCCGGGGCGAGCGGCGTCTAGAACGGCGGCTCGTCGGTGATGCCGGAGCTGCCGCCCGCCGGTGCCCCGGCCGGGGCGGGGGCCGCGGTGGACCACGGGTCGGCGGCCTGCCCGGAGCTGCCGGCGGGGCCGCCGGTCGCGCGTTGGGCGCGGGTGACCTTGGCGATGGCGAACCGCAGGGAGGGGCCGATCTCTTCGACGTCGAGGCCGAGCATCGACCTGTTCTCGCCGTTCTCGGTCTGCCAGTTGTGCTGAACGAGTCGGCCGCTGGCGATGACGCGCGTGCCCTTGGAGAGCGAGTCGGCGGCGTGCTCGGCCATCTCGCGCCAGGCAGTGGCGCGCAGGAACAGCGCGGTTCCGTCCTTCCACTGGCCGGTGGTCTTGTCGTAGACGCGCGGCGTCGAGGCGATCGTGAACTTCGCCATGGCCGCACCGCCCGGGGTGAAGCGCAGTTCGGGGTCGTCGGTCAGGTTGCCGACGATGGTGATCGGGGTCTCTCCGGCGGACACAGGAGCCTCCAAGAGGGCTGTCAGGTGGTCCGGGAGCGCGGATCCTGTCCGGTCCCCCGCACCACCCGGGGCCCGCCGCGGGGTGCGGCGGGGTCGGGCGGCACGGCCGGTCGGGCAGGTCAGCGGTTGCGGTTGTGGGTGGTGACGTTGACGTTGACGGCGCCTTGCCGGCCGCCGCCGTGGCCGGACTTGATCAGCCAGACCAGGGCGAGGACGCCGACCAGCAGCGCGAGACCCGTCGTGGCGGCGGCCAGAGCCTGCGCGAGGAAGCCGAGACCGACGCCGGCGGCGCCTATGCCGATGCCGCCGGCCGCGAGGCGCGCGGGCCACGGGTCCCGGCCGGGCGCGGGCGGGGTGTAGGGCTGGGTGGGCAGGTAGGCGGGGCCCGGGTGGTGCAGGACGACCGGGGCGGGCTGCGGCTGGTAGGGCACCAGCGGGGCGGCGGCGGGGTGGGCGGTGTAGAGCGGTTGGCCGTCGGTGGTGTAGCCGATCACGGGCGGGGCGGGTTGCTGGGGCTGGTTCACGGCGGTCCTCCTCGCTGGGCGGTGGTCAGAGGTGAAGGTGGGCGTGGATCAGCAGCTGGCAAAGGCCGTAGAGCGTGGCCGACAGGACGAGGCTGGTGGCGAGGGAGGAGGTCAGTCGCAGCCGGAAGAAGCCGGCGGCGGCGAGGACCAGGACGGTGGTGATCGCGTAGTCGCTCACGAGGGCTCCGGTCGGGTCAGTGGATGTGGGCGAGTGCGTGCGCGCCGGCGGCGAGCAGGTGGTTCACGGGACCTGCGAGGCCGGTTCCGGCGAGGGTGAAGCCGCTCAGCCAGATACCGGAGGCGACCAGGACGGTGACGCGTCCGGAGCGGACGATCAGGAACGTGATGATCGCGAAGACGAGGGCGGAGGAGGCGGTGAGGATCACGGCAGGGTCCTTCCGGCGCGCCCGGGGGACGGTTCCCGGGGGCGTGGTGGCGGGGTGTCGGGGCGTCAGACGCTCGCGTGGCAGGGCGCGTCAGGAGCGTCAGGAATGGGCGTCAGGGGCGTCAGAAAGGCCCGTCTGACGCGTCAGACGGGCCTCGCGCGCACGCGTCACCCAGGGAAACGGGCCGCCGCGGGTCCTGACGCGTCAGACGCGTCAGACGCGTCAGGACCGTCAGAGGCGTCAGAAACCGGCCCCGGCAGGGGTCAGGCCGCGGCGCGGTCCTGAGGCACGATCTCGTACCGTCCGGTCTCGCCGGTCTCGCGCAGACGGCCGTTCATGACCATCGCAGCGACCTCGCCGGAGACCCAACCGCGCGAGCGGTGGTGATAGTCGCAGTACTCCATGAAGTCCGCCGGGGCGACCGTGGTGCGCCCCTCGGCCTCGAAGCCATCGAGGAGCTGCACCATGATCCGGTGGGCTTCGGCCTTGCTCGGCTTGGTCCGCGGCGGGATCTCCGGCAGCGCGAAGCGCACCACCTCGTCGGCGCGCACCGGCGGGAGTTCCTCCTCCGGGTCGATCCACCCCTCGTCCGGGTCGGTGTCGTCCTGCTGGTCCATGTCGGAGTCCTCGCGGTGGTCGGTGAGGTACAGGGGCTGCTCGTCCTCGTACTCCTCCTGCTCGTCCCAGTCGTCCTTGTCGCCGGGGTGCGGGGTGTCGAGTTCGGGCAGGGGGTGGCGGGTGCGCCCGGTGTAGGCCGGGCCGACCGTCTGGGTGGTGGCGCCGGCGGTGACGGGGTCGAGCGCGGAGCGGACGTCGGCGAACTCCACGACGGCCCAGGTGAGGTAGTCGGCGGGGGTGAGGTAGGAGCGGGCGGGCACGGCCCAGAACGTCTCCGGGATCCCGTTTGCGACAAGGTAGTTGTAGCCGGGCCGCTTGTCTTTCCACGCGTGCGGCGCCGCCCCCGCGTCCATCGCCTCATCGGGCAGGGCGAACCCGGCGTCGCGCTCGTCCCGCAGCCCGAACACCCAGGACGACCCGAGAGAGGCGCGGGTGTCGGTGGACATCTGCGAGCCGGATGCGCGCTGCAGCGAGACGACCAGCGACAAGCCGGCGGAGCGGGCCTCCTGCGCGATCCCGGTGAACACGTCGTCATCCGTCTCGCGAATGGTCTTGGCGGCCTCCTCGAACCAGCCGATCAGGTACGGCATGCCCGGCGAACCGTCGGCCTGCGTCTCCGCACACGCCGGAACCCACTGCTTGTAGCCGTACTTGGCCAGCCACGCGGTCCGGGCCGGGATCACGGCCCGCAGGGCTTCGATCATGGCCTTGGTGGAGTTCATGTCGAGGGCGGCCCAGTCGATCGCGGGCAGCAGCGGCCCCAACGTCTGCTCGGCCTTGGCCGGGTCGGATGCCCACACGACGACGTCGCGGCGGGTGATGATCTCGCCGAGCGCGGTGATCCCGCCCTCGGACTTGCCCGAGCCGGTCATCCCCATGATCAGCAGGTGCATCGCGTTGCGGCCCTCGTCCGGGTCACCCGGGAACCACATCACGAGCGGCTCGCCGTCCTCGTAGATCCCCACCACCACCGGGTCGGCGATCGACCCTCCCGGCGAGGACGGCCCAGGAAACGCAGCTCCGGCCCTGAGCAGGTCGTGCGGGACCACGGTCAGCTGAGCCCGGCCGTTGGAGTCAGGGTCAGCGACCATCCGCACCGCGGTCTTGGCGACGTCGAGGGCGGAAGCCAGCTTCGGGAGCGCCTTGGCGACGTCGTCCGGCGTCAACTCCCCCGGCGGCAGCCGCAGGTCGAACGACGCCTTGTTCGGGGACACCTTCGCATTGGTGACCAGGGTCTTGGCGAGGCCGACCTTCTCCAGCAGGCCCTTGTCCGTGCTCTCGCCCTGCCCGTCGGCGTTGACGCGCAGGATCTGGCGAACGTTCCACGTCGCCGCGAGCGCGGGGGCGCCGATCAGGTACAGGCTCGGGATCGGCCCGGCCATCGGCCCCGCGAGCGCCGCCGCGGTGAACCAACTCGTGGACGCCGCAACGGTGATCGCTGAGTGCAGGCGCCGCTGAGCAGTGGTGGGCTTGCCCGCCCACCACGTCGCCCCGGTCAGGCCGACGGAGGCCAGCGTCAGGCCGGCGGAGGCGGCGGCGGAGCCGGACCACATGAGGTGGGCGGGCAGGGACAGCAGTCCGGTACCGGCCGCGAGCAGCCACGGCGGAAGGTAGGGCTTGGCGCGGTGCAGCAGGTACTCGCCGAGGCCGCCCTGGTGATGGGCGGCTTCGAGCTGCAGGTGCAGCGGCTGGGCGTGACGGTCGGTACCGGACACGACGGATCTCCCTCCCGGGGGTGGCTAGTTGTTGAAGTCGAACGAGCGGCGCGGCCGGGCCGGACCGCGCCGACGGCCCATCGCGGACAGCTCGGGGTCGTACTCGCGCTGGAACGCCGCGTAGGTGCGGGCCAGCTCGGCCGCGGCGTCCTTGGCCTGGTCGGCGGCCTTCTTCAGGTGCTTGGCGACCCGGCGGGCGCGCATCTGCGAGCCGAACGGGCGCCCGTCCGCGTCGGGGACCTCCTTCAGCACCTGCTGCAGCACCTCGCCCGCGATCGCCAGCTCGAACGACATCTGCACGAACGCCTGCCGGCCGTGCTCGCAGTACTGGCGGATGTCCGCGTTGGTGAAGAACTCCGGGTCACCGAGCGGCGAGTACGACCGCCCACCACCCACACCCTGACCACCACGACCGCCACCCTGCCCACCGCCACGGCCGATGCCACCGCCGCCGGCCGGGCCCGCACCGCCGGCGGCTCCGCGCACGTTGGTACGCGCCCGGGTGTAGCTGAAGTTGTAGGAGTTACCGCCCCGGCCACCGCCGCCCGAGCCGCCGGCCGGGCCCTGCTGCGGGCCCGGCCACGGCTGCTGCTGACCGGTGTAGGGCTGCTGACCGCCACGGCCGCGGCCGTTCGGAGGAGGAGTGCTCATCTGTGCTTCTCCTTAAGGGAGTTCAGTCCTGGACGGGCTGCTGGGCGAACGGGACGGCGTCAGCGGGCTGCTGCTCGGCCGACACCGGGTCGGCGGACGGGGTGAGCGGGACGGCGGCGAGAGCGCGGCGCCGGCTGCGGTGGTGCCACCACAGGCCCTGCGCGGTGGCGGTGCCGGCCGCCCACAGCACGACCACCGGCGCCGACGCCGGACCGAGGCCGATCGCGGCGGACATCCACGCCAGCACCACGGTTGCGGCGGCCACGCTCGGGCGCGCTTCGCGCAGCCGACGGCGCTGAGCGGCCAGCGGCGCCCGCCGCCGGGCCACGTGCCACCCGGCCGGGACCATGAGGGCCAGGCCGCCGAGCGGGGCCCAGGCCAGCGGCACGGCCACACCGAGCGCGGCCGTCGAGGCGAACAGGCCGACCGCCGCCCAGCTCGGCGCCATGACGGCGCGGGTGCGCCACAGGCCCCGCGCGGTCGCGGCGGCCAACTGGGCGGCCAGCGGCGGACGGTAGGGGGCCATCACCACGACCGGGGCCGTGCCCCGGCCGAAGTCGATGACCTGCGCGGCTGGCATACGCCGCCGACCGCGCTGACGCGGTATCCGGATCGAGGAACGCGAACGCACGAGCAACTCCGATCACGAGACGAAACGAGGAAACGAGCAGGTCAGGACGCGGCGCCCGACGTCGGAAGAGGGCCACCCGGCCCCGCTTCCTGCCGGGCGCCGCGGGCGCCATTTCAGGCGCTGCGCCCCTGCGTGCCGTGCCGGGCGTGGTCGGCGGCGAACTCCTGGTACCGGCGCTTCTCACCCGGCTTCATGCCGCGCACCCGCACCTGCAGCGAGCACTCCGGCACCGGGCACAGGAACGTGGTGTAGCCACCCGCCGCGTCCAGCAGTCGGCGGCCCGGACTCGGACGCCGCACGGCCTGACGCGGCGGCAGGTGGTCGCGCATCCACGCCGGATGGGCATCCTGGCGGTAGGCGGGCCGTTCGATCACGGGCTTGTCGAGGTCGCGGTGCTCGACCGCGACCGACAGGCCCAGCTTGCGCAGCCGATCGGCCAGCGCAATGGCGACGGTGGCGGCGCGGTGTCGGCCGCCCGCGCAGCCGACCGCGACCAGCACCGGCCCGGCGCTGGGACCCAGGTCGAACGCCTCCACCACGCCCGCGGCGCTGATGACCAGCTCGCGGATACCGGGGGTCGTCATCACCGCGCGCCGCACCGGCTCGTCGTGTGCGGTCAGCTCGCGCAGCGCCGGGTCCACGTGCGGATCCTTGAAGTGCTGGCGCAGGTCGAGGGTCAGGTGCGCGCCGGCGGGCGGGGCGCCGTGCAGGAAGCCGAAGGACACGATGCGCACGGTCGGCTCGGTGGTGTCGGGCATGGTCAGCACCCCTTTCCGGGGGACGGCTCGTTCGGCTGCGGGGGCGGGGTGGGCTGCGGCCGGTGGCCGTAACCGCCGTTGACGTTGTGGTCGCTCACGGCTGATCTCGCTTTCGCTCAGGTGAGGGCGCCGGTCAGCGCGCCGGCGTTGGGGCGGTAGCCGGACGCGAGGAGTTCGGCGGCGTCGGCACGGCGCTGGGAGGCGGTGGCGACGGAGACACCGAGGGCATCGGCGATGGTCTGGAGATCGACGGAGTCCGGGATGCCGTTGCCGTCGGTGAGGATCATCCGGGCGACCTTGCGCGCCGCGCGCTGCGACGGCGTCAGGCGCGCCTGATCCTCTGCTTCGAGCGCGCGCAGCTCCGTTTCAGCGGCACGCTCGCGTGCTTCAGCCGTGCGCAGTCGGGCGGTCTCGGTGGCCTCCTGCTCCGCGAGCCGGGCGCGTTCGGCGGTGGCTGTGTCGCGTTCGGCTTCGGCCTTGCGGCGGCGGGCTTCGGCGGTGGCCTCTTCCGTTTCGGCGACGGCCCGCGCCGTTTCAGCCGCGCGCAGCCGGGCCTCTTCGGCGGCTTCCTCGTCGGCGGTGCGGGCCCGCTCGACGGCCGCGGCTTCGCGGTCGGTTTCAGCGGCACGGCGCCGGGTTTCAGCGGCAGCTTGTTCCGTTTCAGCAGCGGCCTGGTCGGTTTCGGCGGCACGCAGACGGGCGTCGGCGGCCTCCTGCTCGGCGGCCGTCGCCTTCAAGACCGCCTCGGCCTGGTCGTACCGCTCGGCGGCATCGGCCTCACGGCCGGCGGCCAGCGTGCGGGCGTGTGCGTGGGCCTTGGCGGTGGCGGTCTCGGCGCCGACCTCGAAGCCGGCCGCTTCCACGCGGCCGGTGGAGCGCAGATGGGCGATCTGCGCGGCGGCCTCGCGGTCCTGCGCGCGGGCGGCCAAGTCGGCGGCGAACGCCTGCTGCCGCTCCTCGCGTAGCAGGGCGCTCTCGGCCGCCTGAAGTGGCAGCGCGAGGGCCTCGTCCACGCTCAGCCCGAACCGGGCCATCGTGAGCGGAAGCCGCAGATCAGCGGGCGCGCTGCTCGCGTCGCCGTGGTCGCGCCCCAACATCACCTCGTAGACGATGCGCTCGCGTTCCAGCTCGACCGCGCGGTCGTAGGAGTCGATCCCGTACAGGCGCATGCGCCGGTACATCCGCCAGGACGGCAGCGGCGCCAGGATCCAGCGGTGCGCCGGCACGCCCGCGGACGGGTGGCCGGCCTCGATCCGGGTGACCCTGATGACCAGCCGCCGCCCGGCCTCCACAGCGGCGATGAACATCACCGGGATGACCGCGTGCATCGCCGACCCGGTCGGATCCGCGAGCAGCGGACCGCCGGAGCTGGCGTTGAAATAGATCGTCGCGCAGGTGAAACCGTGCGCCAGCAGCCGCAGCACCGGCCACGGCGTGCGACTGCGGATCAGGTGCAGATCCAGCGCCAGCAGCACCACGATCCCGGCATCCACACCCACCGGGAACGCGTAGCTGAAACGACCGAGGTGGTGACTGAAACCCAGATGCACCAACGCCGCGTACGAGCCGGTGAAGCCGATCCCGGCCAGCACCGCACCCCCCGCCAGCGCGAGGACCGTCAGCCCGGCCATCACCAAGGCCGGCCCCTTGACGCGCGCCGTCGAAACGGCCGAGCGCGCACCTGAAGCCACACCGCCCGGGGCCGAAACCGGCCCCGGCGGCGCCGAAGCCGCAGTCGCAGGGGAAGAGGTGAGCGCACTCATCGCGCACCCCCGTTCCCGGACGGCGCCGGTGCGGGCTGCTGCGGGTGAAGCGCGTCCAGGTGCCGGCCGACCATCATGCCCAGGTGCTCGGTGCGGACCAGCGCCGCGCGCATCGCCTCACCAGCCCGCGAACCGGCCATGCCGGCAGTCGGGTCGCTCACCGGAGCACCGCCGGAAGGAAGTTGAGGTAGTGCAGCCGGTCCCGCTCGCCGGCGTCGAGGCCGCCGAAGATGCCGGACGGCTCGCGCCGCTCCAACGCACCGGCCAGGCACGCCGAGCGCACCGGGCACCCGGCGCAGATCGACCGAGCTCGCCGCTCGGCGAACGCCCGCGCCGCGGCGAGCTCAGCGGCGTCCTCGAAGTCGTCCTCATCCGGACCGAAGAACAGATCCGGATCCACGTCGGCGCACGCGGCGCCACGCAGGCCACCACCGGCCGGCCGAACCGCCGCAAGCAGTGAGGCGGTCGCCGCAGTGCCGGGTCGGGCCGTGACGTGCGGCGTACGGGTGCCGACCAGCACCAGAGCACGGGGAGCAGTCATCACGCGGCAGCCCTCCACGTCAGCGCCCGAACGCGGTCCGCGCTGCGCAGCAGCCGGTCGGCGAACTTGCGGGCGATCGGGTCGAGGTCGCGCACGATCTCGCGGCAGGCGTCCAGACGAGCCTGCCGCTCCAGCGGCGACTCCTCCGGCACTCCGGTGAACAGCTCGGCGTCCAGACCGAAGCCGAGCGCGAGTTCCGTGAACTCGTCGGGTGTGCAGGCCTCATGACCTGCGACAATCAAACGCATGGGTCGTATCTCCGTTCACGCGGACGGCCCTACGCGGCCCCGGTGCACCACCACCGGGGCCGCAGCCGTATCGGAATCGGCGCTCAACGAGCAGCCGCGGAACCCGACGTGCTTCACGCCCGAAGGGCGGCGCACGTCGGGAGCCGTGATCACTGGTAGAGCGATCAGAGTTGAAGCGGCCCGTCCTACGGGCGTCAGGTCTGTCGGGCCTGGTCCGGTGCTTCTCTCTGCTCAGCACGAGCAGGGCGGCACCCCGAAAGGGGGCTGCGTGGCTTGCTACCGCCGGCGACATCACCCGGTCACCACGGGGGCGGTCTGTCTCATCCCGCCACGTGCATGGGACTCCGCTGGTCTCCCGGCGCGCCGTCCAGCCGTACGAATCGGCCTGGTCAGCGCCACCGTCCATCCCCACACCCCGCAAGAGGTGGCACGCCACTGCGTAGGGGGAGGGCTTCGTTCATCACGGTGGTCCGCCCCCGGCCTCTCGGCCTAGACGCCTGCCGCGACCGCCGCCCTCGCGTCGGTCCCGCACGATCACTCTTCAGTTCTCAAGGAACAGCCGCTTCCTTCGAGTGGTCACCCACCCTCCGGGCACGTTTGTGCAGGTCAGGGCAGCCCAAAGAAGGGCCACCTGTCCCACTGGTTCCATCGTCCATATTGTTCGGACAATGCCGCCGGTGAAGATGCTGGCACGCTCTGCGACCGACGGTCAAGCCCATTGCTCGCATTGACTGGACAATGCGTCGCAGCCAGCGGTTTCATGGGGTCATGGCAGCGACACGAGCGGGGCGACCCCCGCTGTACCAGCAGATCGCGGAGGCACTGAGGCAGCAGATCGGAGACGGGACGCTCGCCGCGGGAGCGCAGCTACCGACCGAGGCGGAGCTGACCGAGCAGTACGACGTGGGGCGAGGCACTGTGCGGGAGGCGCTCCGCGGCCTGGTCAACGAAGGGCTGGTGGTGGCTGCGCGGCCTCGCGGCTATTTCGTGCGGGAGCGCCGGCCGATGGTCTTTCGGCCGCAGGCTGAGTTCCGTGCGCGGCCATACTCGGCTGAGATGGATGCCTTCGTGTTGGAGCACTCCGCCGACGGGCGAGAGCCGCGCCAGCTCATCGAGGTGGCCATTGTCGAGCCCGCGCCAGACATCGCGAAGCGGCTGCGCTTGGAGCCTGGCCAGCTGGCGGCGGTACGTCGCCGGATCCGCTGGCTTGACGGCGAGCCGTTCAACCTGAACGACAGCTACTTCCCGCTCGACCTGGTCCGCGAGTCCGAGATCATGCGGCCCGAGGACATCACCCGGGGCGCGAACGAGGTTCTCGCTGAGCTCGGGTATCGGCAGGTCCGGGCAATTGACGAGCTCTACGTGCGGATGCCCACGCCGGAGGAGTCACGGCGCCTTGAGCTCGGAGCCGGGAACCCGGTTGGCTACCACGTCTGCACGGGGTACACGGAAGACGGGCGCCCCGTCCGCGTCGCGGTGACCGTGCTGCCGGGCGATCGCCACGTCATCTCGTACGAGCGGCAGCGTGAGTCCAGCGAGGGAGAACAGTGACCGACCTTGAAATGCGAGCGGCCAGCGAGAGTGATCTTGAAGTAGTCGAGGGCATGCTGTCGGGCGCCAGCGCGTGGCTGGCATCCCGTGGCATCGATCAGTGGCAGTTCCCGCCGCGCCGCGAACGCCTGCTTGACTCCATGAGCCGGGACGAGTGTTTCCTGGCGTTCTGCAAGGGCGCGCCGATTGGCACGATCACCGTGGACAACCTCGCGGACCCGGAGTTCTGGACGCCTGCGGACCGGCCGGACTCGGCGCTCTACGTCCACCGGATGGCCGTCTCGCGAGATGCGGCCGGCCGGTCCGTCGGTGCCAGGATGCTGGACTGGGCCGCCGCGCGGGCACAGGTGGCTGGTAAGGCCCGCCTGCGGCTGGACGCGTGGAAGTCGAACCCCGCCCTTCAGAGCTACTACCTTGGCCAGTCCTTCACGCTCGTGAGGATGGTAGATCTGCCGCACCGGCAGTCTGGGGCGCTCTTCGAACGCAGCGTCTCCGCCGACGGCTCGGGGCCGACTCGGGGCCCCGGAGAGCGCTGATCCCAAGGGGCCTATGGACCAGCTGTGGACCAGCGCGGGCGCACTGGGGACCATCTCCGGCCTCCGGCCCAGGTCAGGGCCCTAATGGACGCGCCCGGGTTTTTGGTCTTGAAAACTGTCGTGCGGTGACCCCGTACCGTGGGTTCGAATCCCACGCTCTCCGCCGCGCAACCGGCCCCCGACCTGCAACAGGTCGGGGGCCGGCGCCGTTTCCGGGGTGCTCGTGCACGGTGTGCGAATCGTTGTGCGATCTTCAGCTGGGCTTCAGCCTGGCGTGGCATGGTTCTGGCCATGACGACTGCTCAACTCCGGCCGAGCGAGCCGGTGGCCTCCGGACGGATCCTGCTGAGCAAGGTGCCGGAGGTGACGGCACTCTTCTGGATCACCAAGGTGCTCACCACCGGCATGGGCGAGGACGCCTCCGACTTCCTGGTGCGCACGCTCCAGCCGGTGCCGGCCGTGGGGCTGGGCGGGCTGCTGCTGGTGGCCGCGCTCGCCGTGCAGTTCCGGGCGAAGCGGTACGTGCCGTGGATCTACTGGCTCGCGGTCACCATGGTCAGCGTCTTCGGCACCATGGCGGCCGACGTGCTGCACGTCGGCTTCGGCGTGCCGTACGAGGTCTCGGCGTCCGGGTTCCTGGTCGTGCTGGTGGCGGTCTTCGCGCTGTGGCGCCGCACCGAGGGCACGCTGTCGATCCACAGCGTGCACACCGTGCGCCGGGAGGCGTTCTACTGGGCGGCCGTGCTGGCCACCTTCGCGCTCGGCACCGCGGTCGGCGACCTGACGGCGAGCACCGGCGGGCTCGGCTACTTCTCCGCCGGCCTGGTCTTCACGGTCGCGATCGCGCTGCCGGCGCTCGCGCACTGGAAGCTGCGGATGAACGCGGTGCTCGCGTTCTGGATCGCCTACGTGCTGACCCGGCCGCTGGGCGCCTCGTACGCTGACTGGATGGGCGCCGACCGCAGCCACCACGGCCTCGGCTGGGGCTTCGGCCCGGTCAGCCTGGCGCTGACGGTGCTGATCGCGATCCTCGTCGGTGTGCTGACGAAGCAGGGCGCGAAGCAGGGCGCGCGGCAGGTCTCGACGGTCGAACGCCGGTCCCACCGGGCCTGAGGATCGGTCACACTGGGCTCCTCCGAGCGAGAGGGGTCGCGGTGAGCGTGGCAGTGAACGAGCTGACGAAGCGCCTGCTGGAGGGGCTGCCCGAGTCGGCGGTGGTGTCGGACCCGGACGTGACGGCTGCCTATCGGCACGACATGGCCGGGTTCTGCGCTGCCGGGGACCCGGCGGTGGTGGTGTTCCCGTCCTCGGTCGAGCAGGTGCAGCACGTGCTGCGGACCGCGACCGAGTTGCGGATCCCGGTGGTGCCGCAGGGCGCGCGGACCGGGCTGTCCGGCGGGGCGAACGCGGTCGAGGGCGGCATCGTGCTCTCGCTGGTGAAGATGGACCGGATCCTGGAGCTGGACCCGGCCAACCGGATCGCGGTGGTCGAGCCGGGGGTGGTCAACGCGACGCTCTCCCGGGCGGCGGAGCAGCAAGGGCTCTCCTACCCGCCGGACCCGTCCAGCTGGGAGTCCTGCACGATCGGCGGCAACATCGGCACCGGCGCGGGCGGCCTGTGCTGCGTGAAGTACGGCGTGACCAGCGAGTACGTGCTGGGCCTGGACGTGGTGCTGGCCGACGGGCGGCTGCTGCGCACCGGCCGCCGCACCGCGAAGGGGGTGGCCGGCTACGACCTGACCCGGCTCTTCGTCGGCTCCGAGGGCACGCTGGGCGTGGTGGTCGGTGCGGTGCTGGCGCTGCGCCCGGCGCCCGCGCCGCAGCTGGCCCTGGCGGCCGAGTTCCCGAGCACCGACGCGGCCTGCGCGGCGGTCAACGCGGTGATCGGCGCCGGCTTCACGCCCTCGCTGATGGAGCTGATGGACACCGTGATGATCCGGGCGGTCAACCGGCTGGCGAACATGGGCCTGCCGGAGACGACCCGGGCGCTGCTCATGGTGGCGTTCGACGGGCCGCGCCAGCGCGAGGAGCTGGCCGCCGTGGCGGAGCTCTGCCGGGCGGCCGGGGCCACCGAGGTGGTGCCGGCCGAGGACCAGGCCGAGTCGGAGCTGCTGCTGCAGGCCCGCCGGCTCGCGCTGACCGCGATGGACGCGCTGGGCACCACGATGGTGGACGACGTCGCGGTGCCGCGCTCCCGGATGGCCGAGATGCTGACCGGGGTGGCCGGGATCGGCGAGCGCTGCGGCCTGACCATCGGTGTCTGCTGCCACGCGGGCGACGGCAACACCCACCCGATCGTCGTCTTCGACGCGGCCGATCCGGACCAGGTGGCCAGGGCCGAGGAATCCTTCGAGGAGATCATGGCGCTGGGCCTGCGGCTCGGCGGCACGATCACCGGCGAGCACGGGGTCGGACTGCTCAAGCGCGACTGGCTGGCCCGGGAATTGGGGCCGGTAGGACTGGAGCTGCAAAAGCAGATGAAAGGATTGTTTGACCCTCTGGGAATCCTCAATCCGGGCAAGCTGTTCTAAGCCATTCCGGACCGGAATCGCGCTGCCGACATGGCGGTGGCCGGGGTGGCGCGGTGGGGTGGCGCGGGGCTCGTTCGTGCCAGTTCCAACCGGCTCCGGCGGTACTGACTGGCCGAAGACGATCCACTGTTATCGGCATTCCCGGGCCCCGGGTTTAGCCCCCGGGCGTCACGCGATCGAGGGAAAAGGCTGGGTGGGTCTGGTTTTTTATCCGCCGGGTGCGGAATCTTGATCTCGGCGTCGCAGCCCGCAGGGGTTCGTCTGGCCGCGAACTCCCGCATCGCATAATCGACTTCGGGTTATCTGGAGGATTCCATGGCTCGCTTCCGCACTCCCCTGGTTCGGCGTGGCCGCATGGTGGCCGTCCTTGCCGTCGCACCGCTCGCCGCAGGGCTGCTGCTGGCCGGCGCCGGTGCTGCCTTCGCCGACAACGGCGCCGGGGCCGGTGACGGTTCGAACAGCAGCGTCGTCTCCAACGTCGGCACCGGCAACATCTTCGGGACGGTCGACGGCAACAGCAACTTCACCCAGCAGACGGCCACCGGCGCCGGTGCCTCCAACCAGAACAACACGCTCGGCGTGAAGGACAACTCCGGCTTCGTCTGGACCGACCAGTCCGACAAGGACGTGCACATCGTCTTCTCGCCGATCGGCGGCTAGCGGCGCCGCAACTCCGGTGTCCGATGGGCGGTGTCGGTGACGGCACCGCCCATCGGGCTTTCTTCCCAGCGCCTCTGACGCATCATCAGGATGGGGGTGTTCAGGACTTCCTGCCGGTCAGCGTGGCCGCCGCGCTCGCGGCCACCACGCAGGCGATACCGCAGAGTTCGGCCCAGTCCAGCAGCTGGCCGAGCACCAGCAGTCCGACCAGCGCGCCGACCGCCGGTTCCAGGCTCAGGATGATGCTGAACACCCGCTCGGGCAGCCGTCGCAGGGCCGTCATCTCCAGCGACCACGGTGCGATCGGGATCAGCAGCGCCACACCGGCCACCGCGAGCAGCGGCAGCCAGGGCCGGGGCGAGGCCGCCAGCCCGTGCCAGGCCTGCGCCAGGCCGAACGGAGCGAGCACGACGGTGCCGACCGTGATCGAGACGGCGATCCCCTGGAGGCCCGGGAAGACGGCGCCGACCCGGTTGGTGAGCAGGATGTACCCGGCGTAGCAGACGGCCGCCGCCGCGCCGTACCCGAGCCCGACCGGGTCCAGCCCGCCGTGTCCGCCACCGTGCCCGCCGGTGGGGCTGCCACCGTGGCCGCCGACCAGGGTCAGCAGCGCGACCCCGCCGGCCGCGAGCAGCGCCCAGACGAGGTGACTGGGCCGGCGGGCCAGCACCAGCGCCACCGCGAGCGGGCCGAGGAACTCGATGGTCGCCGCCGTGCCGAGCGGCAGCCGCGAGGTCGCCAGCGCGAAGAGCAGCGTCATGCCGGCGGACGTGGTGCCCAGCAGCACGGCGGCGCCCAGGTCCCGGCGGCTGCGGCCGCGCAGCCGGGGGCGGGTGGCCAGCAGCATGATCACCGCAGCCGAGGCCAGCCGCAGGAACGAGGTGCCGAGCACGCCGAGGGTGTGGAAGAGCGAGGTCGCCAGCGCGAGGCCGGTCTGGACGGAGAGCATCGACAGCACGCAGAGCAGTGGCGCCGGCGTGCGGTCCAGCAGGCCGGCGCGCGGGGCGGGGCCGGCCGGACCAGGGGCGGGGGTGGCGGCGGGGGCGGCCGGCGTGACCTGCTCGCAGCGATCGGCGGTGGGCATGGCGTGAGTCTGACGTCAGTAGCACAGGGCTGGCAAGCTACTTACGGCTGCCGATGTGGGGGCTCGCCGGCCCGCTCGGGGCCGCCGGACGGGTGAGTTCCGGGCCGCCGTCCGGCGCGTCGGCCGTGTGTTCGGCCGACCGGCCGTCGGCCGAGCTCAGGATCGGAGGATGGTCCGCTACCTTCGCTCGGCAACGTTCATGACTGCCGCCCTGGTCCTGCTGCTGGCCACCGACGGCACCGCCGCCCAAGCCGGTGACCTGCCCGGCGACCTGACCGGCCGGCCCGGCACCGGCACCACCCGTCACCCGGCAGCGGCCGCACCGCGACCGCGGGCGGCGACCGTGCTGGCCGACCCCGGCCGGGCCCGGCTCGCCGCCGTCCCGCAGACCGTCTTCGCCGGCAGCGGCTTCGACGCGTGCAGCGCCCCGCCGCTGGACGCCCTGCGCGCCTGGCGCGGCGCCTCGCCGTACGGCGCGGTCGGCATCTACACCAGCGGCCGTCAGCGCGCCTGCACCCAGCCGCTGCTCACCGCGGACTGGGTGCGCCAGGCCCGCGCGCTCGGCTGGCGGTTCGTGCCGACCCACGTCGGCCGCCAGGCCCCGTGCATGGACAACCCGAGCAAGCCGGAGCGGATCGACCCCGCGAACGCCGTCCAGCAGGGCGCCGAGGAGGCCGCCGAGGCCGTCCAGGGCGCGCAGGCGGTGGGCCTGGGCCCGGGCAGCCCGGTCTACCTCGACATGGAGAACTACCAGACCGGTGACCCGGACTGCTCCAAGGCCGTGGTCGACTTCACACTCGGCTGGACCCAGGGCCTGCACAGCGCCGGTTACTGGTCCGGCTTCTACTCCGGCATCAGCTCCGGGATCCAGGACCTGGTCGCGGCCACCCGGGACGGCGCCGCCCCGCTGCCGGACGCGATCTGGTACGCCCGCTGGGACGGCCGGGCCAGTACCGACGGCGGCGGCCTGCTGCCCGCCGACCTGTGGGCCGCCCATCAGCGCGACCACCAGTACCTCGGCGAGGTCAAGGAGACGTACGGCGGCGTCCAGCTGACCATCGACGACGACCAGCTGGACACCCTGGTCGCGCGCTGACCGTCCCGGCGCTGAGCTGCTCGTCTCATTCGCCGTGGCGCTGCTGACATCGGGCGCGGTCGGCGACAGAATCGCATCGGGCCATCCCACTACCGGTCGGTAACGCACCGGAGGCGGCGGCCCGGCAGGCAGCTCAGCCCGGTCAAGGAGGCCCGCGTGTTCAGCACGATGCAGGACGTACCACTCACCGTCGCCCGGATCCTGGAGCACGGGTCCACCGTCCACAGCCGCGCCACCGTGACCAGCTGGACCGCGGCCGGCCCCTCGGTGCGCACCTTCGCCGAGATCGGCGCCCGCGCCGCCCAGCTCGCCTACGCGCTGCGCGACGAGCTGGACGTCACCGCCGACAGTGTGGTCGGCACCTTGATGTGGAACGACGGTGACCACCTGGAGTCCTACCTGGCCGTGCCGGCCATGGGTTCGGTGCTGCACACCCTCAACCTGCGGCTGCCTCCGGCCCAGTTGGCGTTCATCATCAACCACGCCGCCGACCAGGTGATCATCGTCAGCGGCAGCGTGCTCCCGCTGCTGGCCGGCGTGCTGCCCCAACTCGCGCCCACGCTGCGGCACATCGTGGTCAGTGGCCCGGGCGACCGCTCGCTGCTCGCCGGCTTCGCCGGAACCGTGCACGACTACGAGGAGTTGATCGCCGGCCGCCCGGCCGACTACCCGTGGCAGAGCGAGATCGACGAGCGCAGCCCGGCGATGATCTGCTACACCTCCGGCACCACCGGCGACCCCAAGGGCGTTGTCTACAGCCACCGTTCGATATACCTGCACTGCCTCCAGGTGAACTCCGCGGCCACCTTCGGGCTCACCCCGCGGGACACAGTGCTGACCGTGGTGCCGATGTTCCACGTCGGCGCCTGGGGCGTGCCGCACGCCGCGTTCATGTCCGGCGCCAGTCTGCTGATGCCGGACCGGTTCCTGCAGCCGCAGCCGCTGGCGGAGATGATCGACCGGATCCGCCCCACCCTCAGCGCCGCCGTGCCGACCATCTGGAGCGGCCTGCTGGACGAGCTCGACCACCCCACCGGTCGCGAAACCCCCTATGACACCTCGTCGTTGCGCATGGTGGTGATCGGCGGTTCGGCCTGTCCGCCGGCCCTGATGCGCGGTTTCGAGGAGCGGCACGGCATCCGGCTGGTGCACGCGTGGGGCATGACCGAGACCTCCCCGCTCGGTACCTTCGCGCTGCCGCCGGCCGGCCTGGCACCGGACGAGGAGTGGCGCTACCGGCTCACCCAGGGCGTCTTCCCGGCCTCGGTGGAGGCCCGGCTGAGCGGCCCCGGCGGCGAGCGGATGCCGCACGACGGCGTCTCGGCAGGCGAGTTGGAGGTGCGCGGCCCGTGGATCGCGGGTGCCTACTACGGCGGCGCCGGCCAGGAGCCGCAGCGCCCCGAGGACAAGTTCACCGAGGACGGCTGGCTGCGCACCGGCGACGTCGGCACCATCACCCCGGACGGCTTCCTCACGCTCACGGACCGGGCCAAGGACGTCATCAAGTCCGGTGGGGAGTGGATCAGTTCGGTTGAGCTGGAGAACCACCTGATGGCCCATCCGGAGGTCGCCGAGGCCGCCGTGGTCGCCGTCCCCGACGACCGGTGGGGCGAGCGGCCGCTGGCCGCTGTGGTGCTGCGCCCGGGCGCCGGTGTCGAACTGCCCGCGCTGCGCGCGTTCCTGGCCGAACGGATCGCGTCCTGGCAGCTGCCGGAGCGCTGGGCGCTGGTCGAGGCGGTGCCGAAGACCTCGGTCGGCAAGTTCGACAAGAAGGTGATCCGCGCGCAGTACGCCGCGGACGAGCTGACCGTCACCGTGCTCGGCAAGGAGTAAGCGGGGCCCGGCGCGGCGGCAGCACGCCGCCGCGCCGGCTCAGGTCACTGCTACCCGACAGCTCCGACCTCGCCGAGTGCGCCGATCCGGCCGAGCAGGTCCACGATCCGCGACTGCACGTCCGCACTGGTCGAACGCTCGGCGAGGAAGAGCACCGTCTCGCCGGTGCGCAGCCGCGGCAGCTCCGCCGGGTCGAGGTCCACCGAGGTGTAGACGACCAGCGGAGTGCGGTGCAGCCGGTCGTTGGCGCGCAGCCAGTCCAGCAGGCCGAGCCGGCGGCGGCGGATCTGCAACAGGTCCATCACCACCAGGTTCGGCTGCACACTGCTCGCCTTGGAGACGGCGTCGTTCTCCGAGACGGCGTGCTCGACGTGCATGCCGCGCCGCTCCAGGCTGCTGGTCAGCGCGGCGGCGATGTCGGGGTCGGACTCCACCAGCAGCACCCGGGCGGCGTGGTTCTCGCTGTCCCGGGGGGCCAGTGCGCGCAGCAGCACGGCCGGGTCGGCGCCGTACGCGGCGTCCCTGGTGGCCTGCCCGAGACCGGCCGTGACCAGCACCGGGACCCGGCTGTTGAGCGCGGCGGTGCGCAGCGACTGCAGCGCGGTCCGGGTGATCGGCCCGGTCAGCGGATCGACGAAGAGCGCCGCCGGGAAGGCCGCGACCTGGGCGTCCACCTCCTCGCGGGAGCGCACTATCACCGGGCGGTAGCCGCGCTCCTGCAGTGCCTGCTTGGTGGACGGATCCGGCTCCGGCCAGACCAGCAGCCGGCGCGGCCCGCCATCGACGGTGGGCGTGACCATGGTCGGGTAGTCGGGGTACTCGGGGACCCGCGGTGCGGCGTCGGGACCGGCCGGGTCGTCCTCGCCCGAGAGCTGTGGCAGCCCGGGGTCGGTCTCCGGTCCGGCGCCGATGACGCCCGGGGCCGACGGAGCGGGGGCCAGCTCGGCGACCGGCCGCGGCGCGGACCGCTGGTCGGCGGGCGCCTCGGCGGCGGCCAGGGCCGGCGCGCCGGGGTTGCCGGCGAACGCCGCCGGGAACGCGCTCGCGAAGCCGGACGGCCGTGGCGGGCTCAGCTCGCCCAGCCCGGAGCCCACCGGCACCTGCTGCGGGACGAGCGGCGCGGCCGGTGGCGTGCCCGGCATCGGCGGAGCGGGCATCGGCGGGGCGGCGGGAACCATCGTGGCACCGGGGGAGGCGGCCAGCGCGAGGGCGGCGGACGGGGCGTCGGCCACCGGACCGCCGTCCGGCCGGCCCGGCTCGGCAGCGGCAGCCCTCGCCGGGGCCAGCGCGATCGGGCCGCCGGAGCCGCCTGCGTTCAGGCCGGCCTGGGCCGTGTCCTGGGCAGCGCTGTTCGCCGCATCGCTCGAGGCCGATCGCGGCTCCGCACCTGCGGGGATGCCGAGGCGGCGCCGCCGCCCGGTGGGCTGCTGCTCCGGCAGGCTCGGCGGGCCGACCGTGGGCGGCTCGGCCGGGACGGGCGGCAGCGAGTGCTCCAGTCCGGGGTAGAGCGGGGTGCCGGGGTCCGGGATGCCAGGCAGCGCCAGCGCTGCCTGGGCCTGCGGAGCCTCACCGGGAGCCGGCAGCGCGCGGCGCCGACGGGTCGGCTGCGACTGCTGCGGCTCCTCCTCGGCCGGGGTGGCCCCGGCGCTGCTGCCCGGACCGAGGGCGAACGGTCCGCGCGGAGCCTCGGTCCGCACGGCTGCGCCATCGGCGACGGCCGCCGGGGCGGTCGGCTCGGCCGGGCCCAACGCGATCGGGCCCGCTGCGGTCGGCTCGGTCGGGCCTGCTGCGGTCGAACCCAGCGCGATCGGGCCCGCTGTGGTCGAACCCAGCGCGATCGGCGCGCGCGCCGCGTCCTCGGCCGAGGCCTGAGCCTGGGCGGCGGCCACGCCCTCGTCCGTCGCCGTCGTCTCCTCGGCGCCCGGCTCCGGCAGCACGCCGGGCATGCCCGGCAGGTCCGGGAGCACGGCGGTGTCGGTCTCGCGCGGCACCTGCCGCCCGCCGTCCTGCGCGGCTCGGGCGGCCGCGGCGCGGGCCGCCGCCGGGTCGAGCGGAAGCTCCACCACGTACGTGGTGCCCGCGTGGTGCGGCAGCTCGTGCGGCTGGAGCACCCCGCCGTGCCGCTCCACCAGACCGCGCGCGATCGGCACGTGCACCTTGCTGCCGCCCCGGCCCGGCCCGCGGACCTCGATCCGCGCCACGTCGCCGCGCTGCGCGGCGGCCAGCACCACCATCGGCGCCGGGCCGTCGGCGCCGACCGAGGCGGCCGAGTCGGCGAGCGTCGTGCCGCTCACGTCGGCGACCAGGTAGCCGAGCGCCTGGGCCAGCCGCTCCTGGTCGGCGGTCACCTCGACCGGTGCGGCGTGCACCGAGAAGCGCAGCCGGCCGGGGCCGGTCAGCCGGGTGGCGAACTCCACGGCGCCGGCGATCAGCTTGTCGAGCGTGGTCCGGCTGCGGTCCAGCCCGTCCGCGCCGTCGCGGGCCTCGCGCTCGCGCCCGGCCCGGCTCTCCCGCGGGTCATGGGCGGCCCGAGGGTCGCGCGCCTTGCCCCCGTCGCCCGCCTCGCGCGGGTCGGCGGGCTCGGTGGCCGGGGCGGCGGGCGTGACGGTCGAGGCGGTGGCCGCGGCGGAGGCGCCGCCCGCGTCCGTGCTGCGCTCGTGGCGCTGGTGCGCGAGCACGCCGTCGATCAGCAGTCCGAAGCGCCGGCAGTCGTCGGCGAGCGCGCGCAGCGTCCAGTTGGCCTCCGGCCAGAGCTGGCTCGCCGGGTCGCCGACCAGCGTGTCGATCCGCTGCCGCAGCGCCTCCAGCGCACCGCTGACCTCGGTCTCCAGGACGGCCGTCAGGTGCTCGGCCCGGGCGGTCAGCGCCAGCTCGCGGGTCCGGTCGGTGAACGTCATCACCGCGCCGACCAGCTGGTCGCCGTCCCGGACCGGGGCGGTCGTCAGATCGACGGTGACCGGTCGCCCGTCCTTGCGCCACAGCGTCGCGCCGCGCACCCGGTGCTTGCGGCCCGAGTTGAGCGTGTCGAGCAGCGCGGACTCCTCGGCGGCCAGCGGCGTGCCGTCGGCCCGGGAGTGCTGGACCAGCGGGTGCAGCTCGCGCCCGCCCAGCTCGCTCGCGCGGAAGTCCAGGATGTGCGCGGCCGCCGGGTTGACCAGGACGACCCGGCCCTCCAGGTCGACGCCGAGCACGCCCTCGGCCGCTGCCCGCAGGATCATCTCGGTCTGCTTGTGCTGGCGGCGCAGCTCCGCCTCGACGCCGAGCCGGCTGGAGAGGTCGCGCACCAGCAGGAGCAGCAGGTCGTTGGCGGACGAGGCGCGCGGGCCGCCGTCCCGGTACGGGTCGTACGGCACCAGGGGGGAGAGCGCGTAGCCGCGGCCCTCGCTCGCGTTCTCGTCGGAGAAGTCGTTGCCCGAGACCTCGACCGGGAACGTGGTGCCGTCGGTGCGGCGGGCGGTCATCCGGACCGGCCGGTCGGCCTCGTCCTGGTCGCGCGGGGCCGGGCGCATCGAGCCGGGGATCCGGCTCGGGTCGAAGTCCGGCAGCAGGTCGAGCACGCCCATGCCGACCAGTGAGGTCCCCGGTGTCTGCAGGCTGCGCACCGCCGCGTTGTTGGCATCCACCACCGTGCCGTTGCTGTTCACCAGCAGCAGCGCGTCGGGGAGCGCGTCGAGTATCGCGGCGAGGCGAGCAGCGCCTCGGATCGGCCTGCTGCTCACGTCGACAGGTCTCCTCACGACTTACGACTTCGGCTCCGCGTGTCCGCGATGTGGTTCGCGACCGTGGGCCGGGCTGCTCCGGGGGTTGGAGTATCCCATTGTTTTTGCCGAGAGGACGACCTGCCTAGTAACGTAAGCGGTGGTTGGTGCCGGAGCCCCTGGCTATGGCATCATCACATGCACGCAGAGACCACCGGCGACGGTGAGCTCTGAGTGGATGGAGGCTTCGCCTAGTCCGGTCTATGGCGCCGCACTGCTAATGCGGTTTGGGTCTTAAAGCCCATCGAGGGTTCAAATCCCTCAGCCTCCGCCTCACGAGGGCCCCACCGACTCCGGTCGGTGGGGCCCTCTGGTGTTTCCCCCCTCTGCTGTACCTCCCGCTGCGCGAGGGATCTGTTCCCGCCCGCAGGCGCTCCCCGGGCGGTCCCGCAGGCCCCGCGACCCCTGCCGCATCAATCGATTTCACCCCAGGTCGGCAGTCATGTAATGTTGTCCCCGCACCGCCCAAGAGGTTCACGCCGACAGGGCGAGCGCTCATAGCTCAACGGATAGAGCACTTGACTACGGATCAAGAGGTTGCAGGTTCGAATCCTGCTGAGCGCACCGCGAAGACGAGGCCCCAGGCTCCGGCCGGGGCCTCGTCGCTTGCGAAGTGCGCGGCGGTCCTCCCGATATCGGGTAGGCTGTCCGAGCAGACCGCAGGCCGGTTCCGACCGGCTTGAGGGCGCTCATAGCTCAACGGATAGAGCACTTGACTACGGATCAAGAGGTTGCAGGTTCGAATCCTGCTGAGCGCACCAGCTGAAACGCCGAAGGCCCCTCCCGAGGGGCCTTCGGCGTTTTTCGTGCGCGCTCCCCTTCTTCGTGCGCGCTCTCCCTCTTCGTCGGCGGGGCGGCCGTACGGGTGGTTCCGGCGGGTGCCACCCAGGCGGCTCCCATGGCTGACCGTTAGATCGTGATTCCTTCTTGTCACATCACGTGCACAGGAGGCCTCATGAGCGAGCGGCGCGAGCTCATCATCACGCGGGTGCACGTGCGGCGGCGTGGGCAGCGGCGCCGGGCGGCGGTCGTCGCGGTGGCGCTGGTCGGCGGGCTCGGCCTCGGCTGGCTGCCGACCACCTCCCAGGCGCTGCAGACGCCGGACCGCTGGAGCACCGGGCACCAGGCGGTCCTGCGGTCCGGCCTGACCGTCGGCCTCGACTTCGACGCCTCGCCGGGCATCAGCGCCCGCACCGACACCGGTGCCCTGGCGGGCTCCGACGGACACCGGCAGGCGCCCGCCTTCGCCGACGGCGTCCGGCCCGGCGCGCCGGCCGAGGTGTTCCAGCTCGCTCCGGACCGCCCGCTGGCGGACGGCGCCTGGCGCACCCTCGGCACGCTCCAGCTGAGCTTCTCCCGCCCGGTCCGCAACCCCCGGCTGCACGTCAGCGGGCTGACCGGCGTGGCCAACGGCCCGAGCGGCAGCACCGCGAGCGCCGTCCGACTGGCCGTCACCGGCGGCACCCCCGCCGGGCCCGCGCTCACCGCGCGCTCCCCGTGGAACGGCTGGCGGGTGGCCGGCGGCATGCTCACGCCCGCCGGCCCGGACGGCACTGCCGAGACCGCGGACGCCGCCGCCGACCAGGCCGGCAGCCTCGAACTCGACGGCACCTTCGACACCGCCACCCTGCGCCTGGAGCGCCGCGACACCGCCGCGCCCGGCAGCAGCACCCCGCCGCCCGTGCTGACCCAGGCGTTCACCGTCACCCTGGACGAGGCACTGGGCAGCGCCCCGCAGCGCTACGGCAACGCCTCGCACGTGATCTCCGACCTCTTCCTCGGCGCCGACGCGAGCGGCGCGCAACCCGCCTCCGGCGCGCCGGCGCACCGCGCCACCGGGCTCGAACCCGCGCCGCCGGAGCTCCAGCCCGAGGCCCAGCCCGGCCGCACCGAGCACGTCGGCAACGATCCGACCCTCGACTTCCCGGCCGAGGCGGCGATCGGCGGGTACTACGACGTGACCGTCCCGGTCAGCCCCGGGCAGGCTCCGGCCACCCTGGCCGGCTGGATCGACTTCGCCCGCGACGGCAGCTTCGACGCGGGCGAGCGGGCCCAGGTCGACGTCGCGCCCGGCGCGAGCAGCGCGACGCTGGAGTGGACCGTGCCGCCCGACGTCTCGGCGGGGGACACCTGGGCCCGGCTGCGGCTCGCCCGTGACCCGGCCCAGGTGGTCTCGGCCGACGGCTTCGCCGACTCGGGCGAGGTCGTGGACCAGGCGATCCGGCTGTCGGTGGTCGCCGCCGAGCCCGAGCTGACCAGCCCGGTGAGCGGCGCGCAGGTGGACCAAGGCAGGCCGGAGTTCCGCGGCGACAGCGGCGTTCCGGGCGCGACGGTGGCCGTCCAGGAGGGCTCGGCGACGCTCTGCCAGGCCACCGTCGGTGGTGACGGCGGCTGGTCCTGCCGGCCGTCCTCGCCGCTGGCCCAGGGCCCGCACACCGTGCTGCCCGCCGAGACCACCAGCGGTGGCGTGGTGCTGCGCGGCGCCCCGGTGCGGATCACGGTGGACACCACGCCGCCGCCGGCGCCGGTGCTCACGGTGCCGGAGTACACCAACGACCCCGGGCTGCTGCTGACCGGCACCGGCGGCCCGGGCACCACCGTCTCGGTCACCGACCGGGGCGCGGGTAGCGGCGCGGCGGTGGAGCTCTGTGGGACGACGGTACGGGCGGACCGCTCCTGGTCCTGCCTCCCGGTGGAGGAGCTCGCGGACGGGCCGCACGTGCTCACCGCCTCGGCCGTCGACCCGGCGGGCAACCGGACGTCGGGCAAGCCGGCCACGCTGATCGTGGACACCGTGCCGCCGGGCAAGCCGGTGATCACCTCCCCGGGGCCGGGCGAGGAACTGCACGTCCTGCGCCCGCGCCTGTCCGGCCACGGCGACCCGGGCGTGATGGTCACGGTGGTCGCGGGCGGCGAGGACGGCGCCCTGTGCGGCGCGGTCGCAGCGGTGGACGGCAGCTGGACCTGCCGCGCCTTCCGCGACCTCGGCACCGGCGACCAGCTGCTGACCCCCACCGCCACGGACCGCGCGGGCAACACCACGACGGGCGACCCGGTCCGGGTCCACGTGACGCCGGCTACCGCCACCCCCTCGGCCACCGCCGGTGCTTCGCCTTCGGCTGCTTCCACCGCTTCGCCTTCGGCCATGGCCAGTGCCTCGCCTTCGGCAACTTCCACTGCTTCGCCTTCGGCCACGGCCAGTGCTTCGCC
The DNA here is from genome assembly GCF_057158765.1 of Kitasatospora sp. NEAU-69. Classification (NCBI taxonomy): domain Bacteria; kingdom Bacillati; phylum Actinomycetota; class Actinomycetes; order Kitasatosporales; family Streptomycetaceae; genus Kitasatospora; species Kitasatospora sp. NEAU-69. The sequence continues at coordinate 58,113 of NZ_JBWXUE010000002.1, read as the reverse complement.
TTCGGCTGCTTCCACCGCTTCGCCTTCGGCCACGGCCAGTGCCTCGCCTTCGGCAACTCCCACCGCCTCGCCTTCGGCTGCCGGCTCTGCTGTGCCGGTGGCTGGCCCTGGCGGTTCCCTCTCTGCTGGTCCTTCGGGCGCCTCCGGGTCTTCCGCCTCTGCTGCCCCCTCCGCTTCACCGGGCAACTTCGGCACTCTGATCACCGTTCCCAGTGCAGTGGCGGCCGGCGCCTCGGCGAGTGTCGGGCGTGGTCCTGTCGATGCTTCGCCGCTGGGCCTGACTGCAGCGGCTCACCCCAGCCCTCCGAAGTCGGCTCCGCCGACTTCCACGGGAGCTTCGGCGACTGCGCTCGCACCTGTCCAGCCGGACCCGCCCGCGCCGCCCGCTCAGTCGTCGTTGCCTGCGGTGTCGGCGGAGCCGGCCTCGTCCGACCTGCCGACTCGGTCGGTCCCGTCCACCCCGTCGGCTCCATCCTCAGCGCCGGTCTCGCCAACCGCGTCGGTTCCGGCGGGTCGGCCCATCCGGGCCACCCCGTCCCCCTCGCCCGCCCGCTCCACCAGCGCCGTCCCCTCCAGCGCGGTGCAGCCGCTGCCGGCCCCGCCTGCGGATCCCGGCCGGATGGCCGAGGTGCAGAGCGTCTCCACGGTCGGTCAGCCCGCCACCGACTCCTGGCGGGCGGTGTGCTGTGGGGTGCTGCTGGTCCTCACCGGGCTGACGCTGGTCACCCGGCGGCTGCTTGCCCGCGGCTCCGGTACCCGGCGCCGGTGAGTTCCGATCACCTACCCCGCCACCCGCCACCCGCCACCCGCCACCCACTACCCGCCATGTGGGTGCCCCCGGCGGCTCCCCGATCCCGGTCGAGCGGAGTTGTCGCACCGTCAGTGACCTGCGGCATCTCATCCGACGGGAAGTCAGGAAGTTGCCGACACGCCACACCCAAATGTCGCATTTGAAGACTTATGTACTTAGCCTGACTCTCGCACCGCCCGTCAGATCCGGGCCGACAGTTGCGTGACACACCGACCCGGAGGATCCCCGCATGGACGCCCCGCACGACCCCGCTTCGGGCGACCCCGCCCGCCGCCGTACGCTCGCCGGGGCGACCCCGCTGCCCAGGGGCCTGAAGGCGCTGGGCAAGCCACTCCCGAAGGCGCTCCCGGTCACCGCCGCACCCGCTCCCACCCCTGCTCCCACCCCCACCCCCGCCGATCAGCCCACCGAGCGCATCCCGGTGGCCGCGGTCAGGCATCCACAGCCTGTGGATACCCGCTCCGACATCGCCGCCCGCCGCCCGCCCAAGACGGAGGCGGGGCTGCGCGAGCGCCAGGCCATCGCGCTGCCGGGGTGGATCGCGCTGCTCGCGCTCCTGCTCGCGCTGGGCACCGTCGTGCTGGTGCTGACCAGGGTCGGCGTGGTTCCGCGCTTCGCGGACTCGATCCCGGACCTGCGCACCGCCGCCGTCCGGGAGACGAGCGGGCCGGTGCTGGACAACTGGTCGGTGCTCTGCGCGGCGGTCGGTGGGCTGAGCGCCCTGATCGCGCTGTCCGGCCTGCTGGCCAACGCGAGCGGTGAGACCCGGGTGCTGACCCGCTGGGGCCGCTACCAGGGGACGGTGCGCCGGACGGGCCTGGTCTGGGTGAACCCGCTGCTGCGGCGGCAGCGGGTGGACATCCGGCTGCGGCACTGGCGCAGTGAGCCGGTGCAGGTGACCGACCGGACCGGGACGCCGATCGTGGTCCGGCTACTGGCGGTCTGGCGGGTCCGGGACACCGCGCGGGCGGTCTTCGCCGTCGAGGACCACGAGGAGTACCTGCGCGAGCAGATCCACGCCGTGCTGACCAGGACCGCCAGCATCCTGCCCTGCGACAGCAACGCCGGGCCCGGTCCCGCGCTGCGCGACGGCCAGTGGTTCGCCGACGAGCTCAGCCGGGCGCTGGCCGCCGAGGCCGCCCCGGCCGGTCTGGAGGTCTACTCGGTCCAGCCGCTGGCGCTCGACTACGCGCCCGAGGTGGCCGAGTCGATGCGCCGGCGCCGGCTCGCGGACCTCGACGCGGGGCTGCGCACCGTGCTCGTCGACGACGCGGTGGAGGCGGCCGCGCTCGCGGTCCGGCGCCTGGAGCGCGCCACCGCACACGAGTTGGACGAGGCAGCCCGCAGCGCGCTGATGGAGCAGCTGCTGGTGGCCTTTGTCGCTCCGGCCGGCGTGCCGAGCGCGCTGCCGGGCACCGTCCCGGCCCCGGCCGCCCGTCCCGCCGTGAAGGCCGGTGCGGGCAGCGCCAACGGGGCTCGTAAGGAAGGGAATCGAACATGAAGATAGCCGGCGGCCCCGCCCTGATCGGGTTCGACGAGCGCAGCGGTGAGCTGCGTGCGGCAGCGGACTGTGCCTGCCTGCACTGCGCCTCGCTGCAAGCCGGTGAGCGCAGCCGGACGACCGGGCGGGCGGGGCGAATACCCCGGCTGAGCCTGATGGTTCGCGGAACCTGCCTGGCCACCACGGTGCTCGCGGGGGCCGGCGTGATCGGCCTCGGCCTCGCCGCCGGGACGGCCGCCGCCGAGCCGGCGCCGAGCGGCCCGGGGTGGGACGGTTCGCGGTACTGGTTCAGGACCGAGAGCGGTGAGTGGCGCTACACCAGCCACTACGACGTCTATCTGAGCCACACATCCAAGTCGCCCGCGGTTGCCCCCACTCCGGCCGCCACCGGTGATGACGGGATGCGGCAGGGGTGGGACGGTTCGCGCTACTGGTTCAGGAACGAGAGTGGTGAGTGGCGGTACACCAGCCACTACGACGTCTATCTGAGCCGCACCGCCCAGGCTCCGGTTGCCGCGCCCACCCCCGCGCCGGCCGCCGCCGGTGATGACGGGATGCGGCAGGGGTGGGACGGTTCGCGGTACTGGTTCAGGAACGAGAGTGGCGAGTGGCGGTACACCAGCCACTACGACGTCTACCTGAGCCGCACCGCCCAGGCTCCGGTTGCCGGCTCGGGCGCCGGCTCCGCGCCCGCGCCCGCGCCCGCCGCGCAGTCGGGCCAGTCCGCCGGTCTCGAACCCGCGGTCGATTACGCTCTCGCCCAGCTCGGCAAGCCGTACGTCTGGGGTGGCAACGGGCCGGACGGGTACGACTGTTCGGGCCTGGTCCAGCAGGCCTACCAGCGCGCCGGGATCGACCTGCCACGGGTCGCCGACGACCAGTACGCCGCGACCACCCCGATCAGCGCCGGCCAACTGCGCCGCGGCGACCTGATCTTCTGGTCGGACAGCACCCGCGCCTCCGGCATCCACCACGTGGCCATCTACCTGGGTGACAGCCAGTACGTCGAGGCGCCGCGTCCGGGCAGGAACGTCCGGATCGCCACGCTCAACAGCGCGTACTACCCGACCCACCTCGGCCGGCCGGCGTAACGCGAGCGAAGAGCAAAGCGCGTCGGGGGGTCTTTCCAACCCATGGGGAAAACACACAAAACCTCTTCCCC
>NZ_JBWXUE010000002.1:0-54629 GCF_057158765.1 Kitasatospora sp. NEAU-69 | reverse complement strand
AAAAAAAAAAAAAAAACCCCCCCCCCCCCCCCCCCGCCCCCCCCCCCCCCCCCCCCCCCCCCCCCCGCTTCTCACCAGCCGCAGCTCAGGCCGAGGCCCCGGTCAGCAGCTCCAGCTCCGCCGCGGTCAGCTCCAGCGCCACGCCGGCCAGCAGCGGGGCCAGCTGTTCGGGCGTGCGGGCGCTCGCAATCGGAGCGGCCACGGTCGGCTGGGCGACCAGCCAGGCCAGCGCCACGGCGGCCGGCTCGACGCCGTGCGCGGCCGCGACGGTGTCCAGCGCGGCGAGCACCCGGGGGCCGCGCGGGTCCTCCAGGTAGCGGGCGGCGCCCTGTGCGCGGGCGCTGTCGACGGCGGGGCCGCCGGCGCGGTACTTGCCGGTGAGGAAGCCGGAGGCGAGCGCGAAGTACGGGACGGTGGACAGGCCGTGCGCGGCGACCACGTCGGCCAGGCTGCCCTCGTAGGTGTCGCGCGACACCAGGTTGTAGTGCGGCTGCAGCGCGACGTACTTGGCCAGACCCGCCTGGTCGGAGTAGGCCAGCGAGGCGGTCAGCCGCTCGGGGCTGATGTTGGAGGCGCCGATCTCGCGGACCTTGCCCTCCCGCACCAGCGCGTCCAGCGCGGTGATGATCTCCTCGACCGGCGTCTCGACGTCGTCGAAGTGCGTGTAGAGCAGGTCGATCCGCTCTATGCCGAGCCGGGTCAGCGAGGCCTCGGTCGCGGCCTTGATGTTGTCGGCCTTCAGGCCCTTGGCCTCGGGGTGGTTGCCGATCTTGGTGGCCACCAGGATCCGGTCGCGGTTGCCGCGCGAGCGCAGCCAGTGGCCGATGACGGTCTCCGACTCGCCACCGCGGTTGCCCGGCGCCCAGGCCGAGTACATGTCGGCGGTGTCGATGAAGTTGCCGCCGGCGGCCGCGTAGGCGTCCAGCACGGCGAAGGACTGCGCCTCGTCGGCGGTCCAGCCGAAGACGTTGCCGCCGAGCGAGAGCGGGAAGACGGCCAGGTCGGAGTTGCCGAGCAGCACGGTGCCGGAAGGTGCGCGGTTGGTGTCAGTCATGATGCGTTCAACTGAGGGGGTGCACACGACATTCCGCGCCGGTGGCGAAACGCCGTGGCAGGTCGGGGGTGGTGAGGGGATGTCACCCCGGCGAGGGGCCGGACTGTTCCGGGGGGCCGGGAGTTCGTTAGAGTCCCATCCCATGGCTGACAACTATGAAGACCCCGCCGGCAGCACTCAGATGTTCCGGGCTTTCGTGGAAACCCCGGCCCCGGAGCAGGCGCCCGGCAACGTCTCCGTGCACCGCAGTGGCAGCGGTGGCGGGAGCCGCACCGGTGTGATCGCGATCTCGGCCGTCATCGGCCTGGCGATCGTGGTCGCCGTCGTCTGGCTGGCGGTGAAGTAGGCCCCACTCCGCGGCACCCCCGCAGCTCACCCGTGGCAGGGCACGGTCCCGGAACCAGGACCTGGCCCTCCCGGGTCCGTCGGCGTACCCGACTTCGTACTCTTGTCGGGTCGGCCGGCTGGTCGGCGTACGCGAGACCAGGAGGACCCGCCGTGACCGAGCAGCCTGCCGTGACCGTGCCGCCCGCTGCTGCCGCGGCCGCCGAGGAGCTGGCCGCCCGCAGCCTGGGGCTGGCCGGCGCGGTGAACGGCCGCGACCTCGGCGGGTACCGGACGGCGGACGGGCGGGTGCTGCGCACCGGCGTGGCGCTGCGCAGCGACGGCCTGCACCGGCTCGCCGACGGCGACCTGGAGCTGCTGGCCGCCCTCGGTCTGCGGCACGTGGTGGACCTGCGCAGCCTGGAGGAGGTGCGCGAGGCCGGTCCGGACCGGGTGCCCGGCCTGCCGGTCGCGGACGTCGCCGCCGCCGAGCTGTCCGCCGAACCGCTCAGCCTGGCCCCCGCCGACCCCGGCGGCATCACGCTGCACCACCTGCCGGTCTTCGCGGCCGACTTCGACATCTACGTCGCGCTGCGGGACGCGCTGGCCGACCGTGACCCGGTGAAGCAGCGCGAGCTGCTCGGCGGCGACAACGCCGCTCAGATGATGATCGGCCTGTACCGCTGGTTCGTCACCGACCCGGTGGCCCGCGACCGCTTCGCCGCGGTGCTTCGCCTGCTCGCCACCCCGGACGCCCCGCCGGTGCTCTTCCACTGCACCGCCGGCAAGGACCGGACCGGCTGGGTGGCCGCGCTGCTGCTCACCGTGCTCGGCGTCGACCGGGCGACCGTGTACGAGGACTACCTGCTCACCAACGTCCGCTCCGCCGTGCTCATCGACCGGGTCGTGGACAGCTTCGGCACCCGCGGCCTGATGGAGGAGCCGGAGCTGCTGCTGCCGCTGTTCCGCGCCGACACCCGGTACCTGGACGCGGCCTTCGCCGAGGTCACGGCCGGCTGGGCCGACTTCGAGGCGTTCTGGCGGACCGGCCTCGGTCTGGACGACACGGTGCTGGCCGGTCTGCGCGCGAACCTGCTGGGGGAGTGACGGGCGGGCTGCTCAGATCTCGCTGGTCAGTCCCTCACGCAGCTGCGTGAGGGTCTTGGTCAGCAGCCGGGAGACGTGCATCTGCGAGATGCCGATCTCCTCGCCGATCTGCGACTGGGTCAGGTTGCCGAAGAAGCGCAGCATGATGATCCGGCGCTCGCGGGCGGGCAGCTTGGCCAGCAGCGGCTTGAGCGACTCGCGGTACTCGACGCCCTCCAGCGCGAGGTCCTCGTAGCCGAGCCGCTCGGCGAGCGGGCCGTCGCCGTCCTCCTCGCCGGGGCTGGAGTCGAGCGAGCTGGCGGTGTACGCGTTGCCGACGGCCAGTCCCTCGACCACGTCCTCCTCGCTGACGCCCAGGCAGGCGGCCAGTTCGGCGACGGTGGGGGAGCGGTCCAGCCGCTGGGAGAGGTCGTCGCCGGCCTTGGTCAGGGCCAGGCGCAGCTCCTGGAGTCTGCGCGGCACCCGGACCGACCAGCTGGTGTCCCGGAAGAACCGCTTGATCTCGCCGACCACGGTGGGCATCGCGAAGGTCGGGAACTCCACCCCGCGCTCCGGGTCGAACCGGTCGATCGCCTTGATCAGGCCGATCGTGCCGACCTGGACGATGTCCTCCATCGGCTCGTTGCGGCTGCGGAACCGGGCCGAGGCGTAGCGGACCAGCGGCAGGTTCAGCTCGATCAGGGTGTCCCGCACGTAGCCGTGCTCGGCGCTGCCGGGCGACAGCGTGGCGAGCCGGCGGAAGAGCGAGCGGGAGAGCGTGCGGGTGTCCAGACCGGGCACGGTCGTGGCGGCGGCGACGGCCGCGTCGGCGGCGGCATCGGCAGCGTCGGCGGCGAGGTCGGGCTGCCGGGGAGCCGGCAGCGCCACGGGCGGGCCGTCGGTGGCCGGACGGTGCTCAGGGGCGTGCTCGACTACTGCCGTGCCCCCGTGGATCTCTGCGCTGCCCAGGTCTGTGGACATGCACCCACCCCCTCGTAACTGGTCCAACGGGAGCCTCCGCTCGGCGGTTCCCCGGTACGCGCCGATGATCGGCGTCCCCCATCGCTTGCTTACCGGCCCACGGACCCCGGCAAACCCGAACGTCGCAAGATGTCACGTGGCAGTAACGCCCCGCTATCCGCTGATCGTCTGCCGGCCGCCCGACACCCTGCCGCCGCTCGCGACGACTGGTTCACTCCTCCCAGGAGTTACCGGTCCGCAGCCTAGTAAGGATTCGTGACAACAGCCGGGATACGTGCATCTGTGACATGCCCAGCTCGTTGCTGATCTGGGACTGCGTCAGGTTCGCGAAGAAGCGCAGTATGACGATCCGGCGCTCGCGCTCGGGGAGCTGCACCAGGAGGTGCCGCACCATGTCGCGGTGCTCGACGTCGGTGAGCGCCGAGTCCTCGTAACCGAGCCGGTCGAGCAGGGCCAGCCCGCCCTCGTGCTCCTGGGCGGCCTCCAGCGAGGCGGCGTTGTAGGCCCGGCCGGCGTCCAGGCAGGCCCGCACGTCCTCCTCCGGGATCCGCAGGTTGGCGGCGATCTCCGGCACCTTGGGCGTGCGGCCGTGAGTGATCGTCAGTTCCTCCATGGCGCCGCTGACCTGGACCCAGAGCTCCTGGAGCCGCCGCGGGACGTGCATGGTGCGGACGTTGTCGCGGAAGTAACGTTTGATCTCCCCCAGGATCGTCGGCAGCGCGTAGGTCGGGAACTGCACGCCGCGGCCCGGGTCGAACCGGTCGATCGCGTTGATCAGGCCGATCGTGCCGACCTGGACCACGTCCTCCATCGGCTCGTTGCGGCTGCGGAACCGGGTGGCGGCGTAACGGACCAGCGGGATGTTGACCTCGATCAGGGCGGCCCGGACCTGCTCCCGCTCGGGGGCGTCGGCGGGCAGCTCGGCGAGCCGCTCGAAGAGCACCCGGGTGAGCGTGCGGACGTCGATCGGGCGGCCGGGCAGGCCACTGGGCAGCTCGTCCGTCGTCGCCGCCGCCGGGAACTCGTCGGGCAGCTCATCGGGCAGCTCATCGGGCAGCTCCTCGGCCGGTTCGTCGGCCGGGTCCTCGGCTGTTTCGTCGGGGGGTTCGTCGGCGGGTTCCCGGTCGGAGGTGCCGGCCTGCTGCCGGGGTGGTTCCTGGGCCTGGGGGCGGCCCGGCTCCCGGCGCGGCGGGGTGGCCGGGCCCTCCGGGGTGCTGCCCGTGCCGGTGTCCGGCGCATCGTTCTGGATCCGCAACGGACGCGTCACCCCTCCCTCGGTTCACCACCTCGCCCTGCCCGGCAAAATCGGTCATAGCATCACAAGACGGGCGAGGTTGGTTCAAGCACCGGGCGGAGGCGTGTTGACGGACGGGGGTTCGGGGCCGCCAGTCCGCCGAGGCTGCGCGGGTGCGCGCAGGACGGCCCCCCGGCTCGTCGGTGGCTCCGGGGGAGCACTCGGGAGGCGGGGGGCCGTTGGGTCGTGCGGGTGCGACCGATGCTTCGGGCCGGGTCGCGGGAGGATCAGACCTCGAAGTCGGCGACCGCCAGGGTGGCGATCTCCCGCCACTTCTGGCCGACCGCGACGTGCGCCGGATGGGTGGCGTAGGCCTGCAGTCCGGCTTCGTCGGCGAACAGGCTGTTGATCGCATAGTCGTACGCGACATCGCGCGGGCTGACGTTCCAGCCGTGCTGCCACTCCAGCACGCCGGGAACCTGCTGGTCGAGGCCCTCGAAGCCCTTGGCGGCGGCGAGCGCGCGCTCGTCGTCCTTGGCGATGCCTTCGTTGAGCTTGAACAGGACGAGGTGGCGGATCACTGGGTGCTCCAATGCGGGAGGGTGCCGGACCCGGACACGGTAACGCGTGCCCCTGGTGATTCGAACGGGCTGTTCGCCAGGTGGCCCGCTACTGGCCTGCTACTTGATCAGGCCGGTCATGAAGTCCCCGGCCGACTTCGCCGCGTCCGAGATGCCGACGAAACCCGACTGGACCAGCTCCGCCGCGCGTGCGGGTGAGTGGATGATCGTGTAAACCACGAAAATCAGCAGCAGGTACATGCCGATCTTCCTTGCCTGCGCCATCGAACCGCCCCTGTACGTCTCCTGGCCACCGTGTCCCGCACGCAGCTTATCCACCGGATGGCTCAACCAGGTGTGAGACGCGTTCACTCGGGAGGACGAAGGTCCCATTGACTGGGGCCCTTGTACGGATGCCCGGGGTGCCGCCGGACGGCAGGATTGTTGATGTACCGAGGATCTGGCAGGAATCGCCGGTACATGGGTCCGGAGTTCCCCGCTGTGGGACCGGGTGCCGCGCTTCCCCCTGATGCGGCACCGGTTGTGGGACCTCCGCCGGGGGAGCGGCTCAGTCCCCCCGGAGCCGCTCCCCCCACCGGACCCCCTCTCACCAGGCGGTCAGCGCGCTTCCAGCACGTCGGCCGTGGCTGCGGCCGGGGCGCCGGCCGGAGCCGGTACCACCGCGCGTTCGGCCCGGTAGGCGGCCGCGACCAGCTCCAGCACCGCCCGTCCGCCGTCCCGGTGCCCCGCCGGCTCGGCCAGTACGTCGGTGAAGGCGGTCAGCACGGCCCGGTACTCGTGCCAGAGCGAGCCCCGGAAGCCCTGGAAACCGCCCAGCATGTCGGCCCGGTGCACGGTGCCGTCGGCCAGCCCGACCTCGACGTCCTTGAGCTCGCCCGGGTAGCCCCAGTCCAGCTCGACCCGGGCCGTCGCCGCGCCGTCCGCCGTGGCGAGCTCGATCACCGCCTGGCGGTCCAGCCCGTTCACGTCCCGCTCGATCCGGACCCGGCTGACCGTCAGTTCGGCCTCGCCGAGCAGCAGTCGGACCAGGTCGAAGGCGTTCGGTCCGCCGACGGCCACGCAGCCGCCGCCGCACCGCTCCGGATCCAGGTACCAGCGGTCGCCGCCGACGTGCTCCTCGATCTTCTGCAGGTACCGGACCAGCACCGTCTCGACCGGCGCGCCGCTGCCCGCACAGGTGGCCGCCAGGTCGAGCACCGCCGTGTTGTGCCGGCGGTGGAACGCGGTGAAGAGCGGGACCCCGCGCGCGGCGGCCAGCTCCACCAGCACCCGCGCGTCGGCCGGATCGGTGGCCAGCGGCTTCTCCACGCAGACCGGCAGCCCGGCCGCGATCAGGTCCCGGCAGACCGTGGCGTGCGCGTCGTCCGGGACGGCGACGATCACGCCGTCCAGCCGGGGGTGCGCGGCGATCAGCGCGCGGTGGTCACGGAAGCCGGGCACACCGGCTTTGCGCAACGGGGTCAGGTTGGCCTCGGCCAGGTCGCAGACCGCGGCCAGCTCCAGGGCCGGGTCCCGGTCGATCGCGGCCAGGTAGAACGGGGAGACGGCGCCCAGGCCGACCAGGGCCAGCCTGCGCGGAGATGGGCGGGGAGTGCTGCTCATGGGGTGCCTCCGATGGGTGGGATCGGGTGGGGTGGCTTGGGGTCCGTCCGGCGGATCCTGCCGGGCGCGCGACAGGATCCGCCGGACAGGCCCGAGGGCCTACGAGCGTGGCGGGGGAGTGCCGAGGTGGGTGCTGCGGCTCAGCACGGGCGCAGCTCCAGCCCGGCCGGGCCGCAGCTCCAGCCCTCGCCCTCCTCGGCGGCCAGCCGTTCGGCGAGCCCACGCAGCCGCCGTCCGCAGCTGTCGAAGGCGGCGCGGCACTCGGCCGGTCTGGCCCGGTACTCCTCCTGCGGGCGCACCGCGATCTGCGGTTCGATCGACCAGCTGCCCTGGTAGCCGCCGGCCAGCAGCAGCCGCAGGCAGTCGTCCACCGCCGCGGCTCCCTCGCCGGCCGGCAGGTGGACCGGTCCGTCGGGCCCGGCGACGGCGTCCTTCACATGCACGTGCCGCACGTACGGGGCGAGCGTGCGCAGCATCGCGAGCGGCTGGTAGCCGTCGGCCACGCCGTTGCCGGTGTTGAAGAGGAAGCCGAAGGCGGCGGAGTCGGCCGCCGCCTCCAGCAGGCGCAGCGCTCGGCCGGCGTCCCGGCCGGCCCAGCCCGCGCCGTTCTCGTGCAGCAGGGTCAGGCCGAGGTCGGCGGCCCTCCTGGCCAGCACCCGGATCCGGCGCAGCACCTCGCGCTCCCAGTCCAGCTCGGACAGGCCGTCGTTGGGGTAGGACATGATCCGCACGAAGCCCGCGCCCAGCACGGCGCAGCGGTCGGCGAGCAGCGCGAGTTCGGCGAGTTCGCGGTCCAGATCGGTGCTGATCGGGCGGGACCAGCTGCCGATCCGGGAGGCGACCACCGGAACGGTGAACCCGGCCTCGGCGATCCTGGCCGCGGCGCGGGCGAAGGCCGGGCCGCTCAGCAGCTCCACCGGCTGTCCGTCGATGGTGCGCAACTCGATCTCCCGCCAGCTGAGTTCGCGGGTCGCGGTGAGTTGTCCGGCGAGGTCGGCGGCGGCCTCGTCGGCCACTCCGCAGTAGCCGATGCGGCGCAGGACGGGCGGCTCGGCCGGCGCCGTCGCCGCCGGCGGCGGCGCGTGCGGGTGCGAGGCGGCCACTGCGGTGGACCATCCCGGCGAGCCGCTGGGCCCGCCGGAGCGCTCGGTGGACTGTTCCGTGGACATGGTGTCGACTCCCTTGCTCGGCTGCTTGCCGATCTGCGGGGGTGAGTTCGGGGTCCGTCGGCGTCCGGGCTCGCTGGCGACGGCCGGTGGCGGCGACGGGCGATGCGCCGCGGCAGGTGCCGCCCGGCCGAGATCGGTCCGTGGCGCTGCCGCGGTGGGCGTCAGGATGGCGATCGAGTCAGCGGGAAGTCAATTCGCTTTGGGGTGCTACGTCCACTAACGAGTGGTTTGTCGGAAATCAGCACTCATTTGCCGGTATGGGACTGGACAGTCACCGTGGCCGTGCTCTTCCGGTGCAGCGGGCCGCCCGGCGGTGGCGGCGGCTGCGGGAGCCGGGAACGCCGAAGGGCCCGTCCGGATCGGACGGGCCCTTCGGTCTGCTGGCGGTAGCGGTGGGATTCGAACCCACGGTGAAGTTGCCCCCACACACGCTTTCGAGGCGTGCTCCTTTGGCCGCTCGGACACGCTACCGAGAGAGACTCTACCGGACGGGCGGCGCGGGAACGAAATCCGTTCCGGTGGCGGGGGCCGCAGCGGGCTCAGCGGTGGGTGTCGAAGAAGCCGCGCAGCTGGGCGCCGCACTCCTCGGCGAGGACGCCGGAGATCACCTCGGGTCGGTGGTTGAGACGGCGGTCACGCATCACGTCGAAGAGCGAGCCGGCGGCGCCGGCCTTCTCGTCGAGCGCGCCGTAGACCACCCGGTCGATCCGGGAGAGCACGATCGCGCCCGCGCACATGGTGCAGGGCTCGAGGGTGACCACCAGGGTGCAGCCGCTGAGGCGCCACTCGCCGACGGCCAGGGCGGCCTCGCGGATGGCCTGGACCTCGGCGTGCGCGGTCGGGTCGCCGATCGCCTCGCGTTCGTTGTGGCCGCGGCCGAGGATGCCGCCGTCGGGGCCCAGGACGAGCGCGCCGACCGGGACGTCGCCGGTGGCGGTGGCCAGGGCGGCCTCCGTGATGGCCAGGCGCATCGACGCCGTCCAGCGGTCGCGGACCGGGTCGGGGCGCACCGGGGCCGGGAGCGGGGCGAGGTCGAGAGAGGGCTGCATCCCACCAGTGTGGGGGATTGGCCCGGTCCCGACCCCGCCTGCTGTCAGCGGACGGCCTCCAGTACCTCGGCGCAGCCGAGGGCGTCGGCGATCTCGCTCAGCGCGTCGCCCGGCTCGGCCCCTTCGCCGGCCAGGTCGAGCAGGTCCGAGGCGGTGACCCCGAAGTCGCCGAGCAGTTCGGAGTCGCCCAGCGGACCGACCGGCACGCCGCCGGGACCGGTCGCGGGGGCATCCTCGTCGTCCTCCTCGGAGTCGGTCGTCTCGCTGTCCTCCAGCTCGTCGACCAGACTGTCCAGATCCTCGAACTCGCTGTCGCCGGCGCGGCCGACCAGCTCTTCGGTGAGGACCACGTCCCCGTAGGAGCTGCGCGCGGCAGCGGCGGCGTCCGAGACGAAGATCCGTGGATCCTCCTCGCCGTCCACCCGGACGATGGCGAACCAGGCGTCCTCCTGTTCGATGAACACCAGGACGGTGTCGTCGTCCTCTGCCGCTTCGCGTGCCAGGTCGGCAAGATCGGCAAGAGTTTCGACGTTGTCCAACTCGGTCTCGCTCACATCCCACCCGTCCTCGGTGCGAGCAAGCACTGCAGCGAAGTACGCCACCAGGGACTCTCCCAAATGGTCTCGGCCGTAGGCGATCTCGGGCGAACGCGGTCTGGCCGCCCCCGCACCAGAGGCGGTCCGCTGTTCGGACCGTCCCACTCGGAATCGTGACAGAAAGCCTGCCTCTGCGGGGAGTGTTCGGCAGCGCGTCTTCGCAGGTCGTGTCGGAATCCCGGGGTTTGTCCCCGGGAGTTGATGAAGTCTTGGTGGCGACCCGGCCACGTGGTGGGGCTGGGAAGGCGAAGGGATGCGCCAGGGGTTGGACCGATGGTGTGCCGGTTCGGCCGGGTTGCGGCGTGGCGTCGGCTCAGATCCGGAACGTGCGCATACGCAGGGCCTCGCGCATCCGGCGTTCCTTGGTCTTCCGGGGCTGCACCCGGGCGCGCAGCTCGCGGGCCTCGGCGAGTTCGCGCAGGAAGACGGCCCGGCGACGGCGGCGCTGCGCCTCGGTCTCGGGCGGCTGATCGTCGGGCGCGGACTTCTCGTCAGGTCCGGCCGGCTCGCTCCGCTCGGCCTTGCGGCCGTTCTTCCCCGCCTTGCCCCGGTCGGTCCTGCTCCGGGCGGCCTTGGGTTGGGTGGCCCCACCCCGTTCGGTTGAGCCCGGGTTTCTCTTCATACGGTCTGACTTTCCCAGAAGTGCCCGATTGATACCACAGCAGACCCACCCGGATGGCTGCGCCACAGGCGACGACGCGGCGGTCGTTCGAGGTGGCCGAACGCCGTTAAGGTCGTTGTCATGCGGATCCACGTCGTTGACCACCCCCTGGTGGCCCACAAGCTCTCCACGCTGCGCGATGAGCGCACCGACTCCCCGACCTTTCGTCGCCTGACCGACGAGCTGGTCACCTTGCTGGCCTACGAGGCCACCCGGGACGTGCGCACCGACGAGGTCGAGATCACCACGCCCGTCGCCGTGACCACCGGCATCCGGCTCAGCTACCCCCGGCCGCTGGTCGTGCCGATCCTGCGGGCCGGCCTGGGCATGCTGGACGGGATGACCCGGCTGCTGCCGACCGCCGAGGTGGGCTTCCTCGGCATGGTCCGCAACGAGGAGACGCTCGAGGCGTCCACCTACGCGACCCGGATGCCGGACGACCTGTCGGGCCGCCAGGTCTACGTGCTCGACCCGATGCTGGCCACCGGCGGCACGCTGGTCGCCGCGATCCGGCTGCTGATCGAGCGCGGCGCCACCGACGTCACGGCCGTGGTGCTGCTGGCCGCGCCGGAGGGCGTCGCGGTGATGGAGAAGGAGCTGGCCGGCCTGCCGGTGACGGTGGTCACCGCCGCGCTGGACGAGCGGCTGAACGAGCACGGCTACATCGTGCCGGGCCTCGGTGACGCGGGCGACCGGCTGTACGGGACGGCAGGCTGACCGCGCGGTAGCAAACCGGACACGGCAGAACGCGGCAAGGGGAAGGCCGCAGAGCGAGGTTCGCTCTGCGGCCTTCCCGTCCGTCTGCGGTCAGCAGCTGCCGGGCAGCGGCGACGGCGTGGGGGACGGCTTGGTCGCCTCGGCGAGCGCGGCCGCCTGGGCGGTCGGGTCGAGCAGCGCGGTGTAGCCGTCGCCGATCACGAAGTCGATGCTGCCGTCGGTGCGGCCGTCGGCCATCGTGGTGGCGCCGGCCACCTCGGAGCCGAGCAGCGTGGCCGCGCCGGCCCCGCCGGTGCCACCGATCAGCTGGGCGCTGCCGGGCACCTTGTTGGCCAGGGCGGACGGCGCGTTGCCGACCTTGCCGACGGTGAAGCCGCGCTTCTTGAGCTCGTCGGCGGTGCGGGCGGCCAGGCCGGCCTTGTCGGTGGCGTTCAGCACGTTGACCGTGACGGCCTGCGGCTGGGGGACGGCGGTGCTGGCCGGCAGCGGTGAACCGGCGGCGACCGGCGAACCGGAGGCGGCCGGCGAGCCCTGGGCGGCCGGTGAACCGGAGGCGGCCGGGGAGCCCTGGGCACTGGCTGCGCCGGACGCACCGGGTGTGTTCGGCGCGGCCATCGGCTTGGCCGCACCCGCGCCGGAGGCGCCGGTGGAGGGCCGGGCGCTGGCACAGGCCTGGGCGGCGGCGTGCTTGCCCTTGCCGGTGAAGATGTCGAACACCTGCACCCCGCCCAGCGCGATCAGCGACATCGCGAGCACCGAGCCCACCAGCATCAGGATCCGCCGACCGCGCCGCGGTGGTGGGCCGAGCCGGGGATAGCTGGTGCCGGTGATCCGGAACTGCTTCCCCTTCAACCCCTGGGGAGTCAACATGCTCACAGTCTGTCTCCCCTTGATGGAAGGGCAGCCTTGCCGGCGGGTGACGGAAACGACCCGCGAGGCGGTGGGACGGTAAGTCCGCAGTGCGGTGCGGCCGTGCTCGGCAGCCTAGTCCGGTTCTCAGGATGAAGGTAATAAATGATCATCATTTGGCGCACCCCGACACTCGAAAGGATGCACTGACGATCGATCGGCGGAACCGGAGGAGTGCGTCGGACGCGAACCGTGTACGTGAGGATGTGGCTCGCCGGGGGGAGGGCTGAGCGCGGGTCAGTCCGTGACCGGGCTCAGTCCATCTCCAGGACCCGGGCGTGCAGCACCTGACGCTGCTGCAGGGCAGCGCGCACGGCGCGGTGCAGCCCGTCCTCCAGGTAGAGGTCGCCATGCCACTTCACCACGTGGGCGAAGAGGTCCCCGTAGAAGGTGGAGTCCTCGGCCAGCAGTGTTTCCAGGTCCAACTGGCCCTTGGTGGTCACCAACTGGTCGAGTCGCACCGGGCGAGGGGCGACGTCCGCCCACTGGCGGGTGCTGAGCCGGCCGTGATCCGGGTACGGCCGCCCGTTGCCGATGCGCTTGAAGATCACACGGAAAGCCTACCGTTTTGGCGGCGCATGGCGCAGCAAGCGCGCTGCCCGGGGACGCGAGGCGGCCGGAATCCGCCATTGGACAATCATGTCAGCTGATCTTCCATTGGCTGCTGGATGGCGTTAATCCGCTGATCAGCACCCGTTCAGCCGTGCAGAGCAGCGCCGATCCGGTCCAGTGAGGAGATTCGCATCAGGCCGTAGTTGTAGAACTCGACCTCGGGCACGCCGAGCTCGCGCAGCACGGTGATCTTCGCGGCGAGATTCGCCGGGCCGTCGCAGTCCTCGGCCATGGGGCGCAGGATCACCGCCAGGTCCGCCGGGCGTACGCCGTGCAGGGCGAACGCGGCGACCTTCTCCCGGACGGCCTGCGGGGTCTTGGCGTAGCCGAGCGTCTCGATCCCGATGCCGGCTTTGGCGAGCGCGGGCAGGTCGATGCCGGCCAGCCAGCCGGTGCCCGGACCGCCGCCGTCCATGAAGCTCAGTCGCATCCCGTGCGCGCGGGCCCGCCGGTCGAGCTCGGCCGCCAGCGAGGTGACGGTCGCCGCGCCGGCGTCCAGGTAGGCGGCCAGCGCGCCGCCGGCCAGTTCGTCCAGCGCGGCCGGCTGTTCGGCGGCCTGCTCGTCGGCGAGCCGGCGGCGGATCTCGGCGGCGGCCACCCGCCGCACCTCCTCGGCCGGCACGCCCCGGTCGGTCGCGGCGGCCAGGCAGTGCGCGCAGAAGCAGATCCCGAGCAGCGCCTCGGCGACCGGGCCCAGCCGTTCGAAGTAGCGCTCGTGGTGGTAGCCGTGCCGCAGGCCGTGGAAGTGCAGCGACTCGGCGCGGATCGCGTCCACGCCGTACCGGGCCAGCTCGTCCACCAGGCCGTGCGCGTAGTCGCGGACCTCCGGGTGGGACGGGCAGAGCTCGGTGAGCGAGCGGTCGCCGAAGGCGTTGGCCGGTGCGCAGTCGGGGTGCTGGAAGCCGAGCCGGTCGTTGTGCAGGAAGACCGTCCAGGCGTGCAGCTTGAGGCCGCGCCGGCGGGTCTGCTCGGCGGCCTCGGCGAACGGGTCCCGGTCGCCGATGGCGGCGGCCGCGACGGGGGCCAGGCGGCGGCCGGACCAGCGGGCCGGGTCGGGGCGGAAGTACGCCGCGCCCGGCTCCAGGTACCGCACCACCCGGGTCGGGTGGTGCGGGAAGACGTCGCGGGCCGCGTGGTAGACCGAGGCCAGCGTGACGCCGCCGACCCCGGCCCGGTCGGTGAGGTTGCCGAAGAAGGTGTCCGCACCCTCGTCGATCAGGTCGGTGGCGAAGGCGAGGACGGACGAGTGCACGGCGCGGCTCCGGGGCGGGACGGGTCTCGGAGCAGCCACGCTAGCGGCCGTGTGGGCAATGGTCTACACCTGTAGGGCCCAGGTCAGGGGCCGGGCTCAGGGTTTGGGTCAGAGGCCGAGGTCGTCCAGCTGCTTGAGCAGGTCGGCGCGCGAGCTCGGCTCCCCGCCGGCCGGCTCGGCCGCGCCCGCCGCCCGGCCGATGGTGCCGGTGGCCGTCCGGGCGGCGCCGCGGTCGCGGAAGATCCACGCGCCCGCGAGTCCGCCGACCAGCCCGCCGAGGTGGCCCAGCCAGCTGACGCCGCCCTGCGCTCCGGGGACGGCGCCGAACACCAGGTACGCGAAGGAGGCCGCCATCACCAGGCCGATCAGCGTGTCGATCAGGTGCCGGTCGAAGAGGCCGCGCAGCACCACGTAGCCGAAGTAGCCGAAGACCAGCCCGCTCGCCCCGACGGTGAGCGTGCCGCCGCCCTGGAAGAGCCAGACCGACAGTCCGCTGGTGATCGCGATCAGCAGGGTCAGCGCGAGGAACTTCTTCACCCCGCGGTAGGCCGCGAGGAAGCCGAAGACGAAGAGCGGGCCCGAGTTGGACTCCAGGTGCGCCCAGCCGAAGTGCAGCAGCGGTGAGGTGAGCAGGTCGGGCAGGCTGCCCAGCCGGTGCGGGACGACCCCGAAGCGGCGGGCCAGGTCGTTGTCGTCCGACCAGTTGGCGAGCTGGATCACCCAGAGCAGGCAGAGGAAGCCGAACATCACGAAGAAGGCCTTCCTGGCCTCCGCGATCATCCGGGCCTCCGCGCCGCGCAGCTCGCTCTCCGCCATGACCGCTCCTCGTTCGGGTACCCGTATTGGCCCGATGGTAGGGCTGCGGCGGCCGAACGGGCGACAGCCGGGGCGCTACGCCGGGCGTCAGTTCCGCGACGACTACACGCTGATCACATGAGTGTCCGTCAGATCATCGCCGCGGCCACGGGCGTCCTGCTGCTGAGTGCCTCAGCAGTGCCGTCCGCCGCCGCCGTCACCGCTCGGCCGAGCAAGCCCGTGGTGGCCATCAATGACCCGGCACAGTACGTCAACCCGTTCGTCGGCACGAGACAGGGCGCCGCCGACTTCGGCAACGGCGGCGGGGCCGGCAACACGTTCCCCGGTGCGAGCGCGCCGTTCGGCATGGTCCAGTGGAGCCCGGACACCGTGACCTACCAGCACGGCGGCTACTTCTACGACGACCAGCGGATCCGCGGCTTCAGCCTGACCCACATCTCCGGCGCGGGCTGCGGCGACTACGGCAACATCCCGTTCATGCCGGTGCTGGGCGACGCCCCGGTCGGGCACTACACGTTCTCGCACGCGCACGAGAGCGCGGCGCCGGGCGCGTACGACGTGACCTTCGACAACGGGCTGCGCGCCGAACTGTCCGCCACCCAGCGCTCGGGCGTCGCCCGGTTCAGCTACCCGGCCGGGCAGACCGCCTCGCTGGTGGTGGACGCCGGCCGGGCCTTCAACAACGCCGCCGGCGCGCTGACCATCGGCACCGACAGCATCTCCGGCTACACCGACGGCGGGGGTTTCTGCGGCGCGGACAACCACTACCGGATCTACTTCACCGCCGTCTTCGACCGGCCGTTCAGCCACGCGGCCACCGTGCACGGCGGCGTGCTGGACGACGCCAGGCGCACCGCCAGCGGCGAGAGCCACGGCATCGCCCCGCAGCCGCCGCGCACCGCCGCGGCCGTCGCGGCGGCCGCGAAGCACGCGCGCGGCGCGGCGCAGCAGGTCCACCCGGAGGCGCCGGCGGACGGCTCGGACGCGCGGGCGCTGGTCTCCTTCGCGGACGCCGGCACCGGCACCGGCACCACCGTCACGGCCCGGGTCGGCATCTCCTTCACCAGCGCCGACGGCGCCCGGGCCAACCTGGCGACCGAACAGCGCGGGGTCGACTTCGACCAGATCAGGGCGCAGACCCGGCACGACTGGAACGGCATGCTCGGCCGGCTCGCCGTGGCCGGCGGCACCACCAAGCAGCTGCGCACCTTCTACACCGCGCTCTACCACTCGCTGCTGCACCCGAGCGCGCTCAGCGACGTGGACGGGCACTACCCCGGCTTCGACGGCAGGATCCACCAGACCACCGGCAAGAAAGTCCAGTACGCCGACTTCTCCGGCTGGGACATCTACCGCTCGCAGATCCAGCTGCTCGCGCTGCTGGCGCCGCGCGAGGCCTCGGACATCGCCCAGTCGCTGGTCAACCAGGGTGCCCAGGGCGGCTACTTCGACCGCTGGACGCTGGCCAACGGCGGCACCGGTGTGATGGTCGGCGACCCGATCCCGCTGATCGCGGCGAACATCCACGCCTTCGGCGGCACCGCCTTCGACACCGCCGAGCTGCTGCGCCTGGCCAAGGCGGGCAGCCACATCACGGCGGAGCGGCCCGGCCAGCGGGCGTACCAGGAGAAGGGCTACCTCCCGGTCGGCACCCCCGACGCCTGGGGGACGGTCTCGACCACGCTGGAGTACGAGAACGCGGACTTCGCGCTCGCCCAGCTCGCCGACCGGACCGGCGACGGCGCCGACCGCGACGCGTTCCTGAAGAGCACCGGCAACTGGCGCAATCTCTTCAACCCGAGCAGCCGCTACCTCCAGCAGCGCGCCGCCGACGGCAGCTGGCCGGCCTTCTCCCCGACCAGCGGTGACGGCTTCGCCGAGGGCGACAGCGCCCAGTACAGCTGGATGGTGCCGCACGACCTGCGCGGCCTGTTCGACGCGATGGGCGGCAACCAGGCGGTGGTCGACCGGCTCGACACCTTCTTCGAGAAGCTCAACGGCGGGCCCGACTCGGCGTACTGCTACCTGGGCAACGAGCCGTCGGTCGCCATCCCCTGGGCCTACGACTACGCCGGTCGCCCCGACCGCACCCAGGACGTGGTCCGCCGCGCGCTGACCACGCTCTACGGCGACACGCCCGAGGGCGAGGCCGGCAACGACGACCTCGGCGAGATGTCCTCCTGGGCCGTCTGGGCCGCGCTCGGCCTCTACCCGCAGACTCCGGGCCGGGCCGAGCTGGTGCTCGCCAGCCCGCTCTTCCCGCACGTCACCATCACCCGCGGCAACGGCGTGCTGATCGAGATCGGCGCCAAGGACGCCTCGGCCGACAACCGCTACGTGCACGGCCTCCAGCTGAACGGCGCGCCGTCCACCCGCCCATGGGTGGACGCCGGGCTGATCGAGCACGGCGGCAGCCTGGAGTTCCAGCTGGCCGCCGATCCGGCGCCGGCCTGGGGCAGCGCCCCGCAGGACGCGCCGCCGTCGTTCGGGATCTGACGCCGGAGCACGTCCGACGCAGGCTCACTTCTTCCCGGCGGCCTTGGCCTTCGCCTTCATCTCCTGCTTGTACGCGCGCACCTCGCGCAGCGACTCGGGATCGGTGATGTCGGCCACGGACCGCCGGGAACCGTCCTCCCCGTAGGCCCCCGCGGCCTCCCGCCACCCGCCGGGCCGCACGCCCAGCTGCTTGCCGAGCAGCGCGAGGAAGATCTGCGACTTCTGGGTGCCGAACCCCGGCAGCGCGGTCAGCCGCTCCAGCAGCTGCGGCCCGCTCGCCGCGTCGCGCCAGAGCGCCTCGGCCTCGCCGCCGTAGTGCTCGACCAGGAACTGGCACAGCTGCTGCACCCGGTGCGCCATCGACCCCGGATACCGGTGCACCGCGGGCTTCTGCGCCATCAGCGCCGCGAACTCCTCGGGGTCGTACTCGGCGATCACCCGCGCGTCGAGGTCCTCGGCCCCCAGCCGCTGCGCGATCACCAGCGGACCGGAGAACGCCTTCTCCATCGGCACCTGCTGATCCAGCAGCATGCCGACCAGCGCGGCCAGTGGACTGCGGCTGAGCAGGGCGTCGGCGTCGGGCTGCTGGGCGAGGCGGAGCGTGGTGGCCATGCCGTCCATGGTGGTCGAACGGGCGCCGGGGCCGCCGGGCAACACGCCGGGGCTCAGGGGCGCGGGGTGCCGATCGGGTTGGGGACGGGGATCGCCTGGGTGTCGATCAGGTGGCGGCTGAGCGGGGCGGCGAGGTCGATCGCCTCCAGCACGCCGGACTCGCCGAGCAGCGTGACCGGATCGGCGGCCAGCCGGTCGGTGGCGTTCTCGACCTCGCGGCGCAGTGCGCCGCCGGCCTTGGTGAGCCGGCCGTCGCGGTCCAGCAGGCCACGGGCGACGAGGCGGCGGCGGGCCTGCTCCCACTCCTCGTCGGTCCAGCCCCGGGTGCCCTGGATCATCTCGCGGGTGACGCTGCCGGTGGCCACGTGGGTGAGGCCGGCCTCCAGGCCGGTCAGGCCGGCGTGCACGACGGCGATCACGTGGCCGTCGCCGCGGTGCTCGCGCAGCACGGTGGTGGCCAGCCAGAGCCGGCCGAGCAGGTCGGCGGGGTCGGCCGGGCGCGGCACCTTGGACCAGGCGGCGGCCAGTGCCCGGCCCTCGAAGCCGCAGCCCTCGACGGCGCGTTCGAGCAGTTCGACCAGGCGCGGCGGCACCCCGTCCGCGCCGCCGGGCAGCACCCGCTCCAGCGCGGCGCGGACGGCGCCGAGCCGGGTCTGCAGCACCCGGTCCGGGTCCGCGTAGGCCCAGGCCTCGGGCAGCGCGCGGGCCGGCCTGGCGGGGGCGAAGGCGAAGCTGAGCGCGGCGGCCGTCGGGCCGTCGATCGGGCCGACCGGTGCGAGCCGGCCGGCGAAGTAGCCCATCCACCAGCCGGTCAGGCCGATCGCGCGGGCGGCCTCGGCCGGTTCGGGGGCGAAGTACGCGACGGCGTGGATCGGCTCGATCGCCTCCCAGAAGCGGCGGGCGAGGGTGGGGCTGGGGTGCACGGTTTCGGCTCCTTCGACAGGTGGGCTGGTTCGGTGCTCTGGTGATCAGCGTGGACCTTGTCCGGGGTGTGCGGACAGTGCCAATCTGGGCGAATGGACCAGGATCTCGGCTGGTGGGTGCGGATCGCGCTGGACGGCTGGCAGCGGCGCGAGGGGCCGCGGTACCGCCGGATCCAGGCCGCCGTGGCCGATGCGGTGGGGCGCCGGCTGGTCGCCGCCCCGGACCGGCTGCCGCCGGAGCGGCTGCTCGCCGACGCGCTCGGGGTCAGCCGGGGCACCGTGGTGCGCGCGTACGAGGAGCTGGCCGAGGCCGGGCTGGTCGAGCGCCGCCAGGGCGCGGGGACGTACCTGCGGCCGCGGCCGGCCTGGACGCAGGCGCCGGTGGCCCGTCCCGCCGAACTGCCCGCGTCGGAAGTCGATCTGATCGACCTCTCGCGCGCGGTGCCGGCCGGCACCGGCCACCTGCCGCCGATCGGCGCCTTTCCCGGGCTGGACGGCCAGGGGCACGGGCTGCACCCCGCCGGGCTGCCCGCGCTGCGCGAGGCTCTGGCCCGCCAGCTCAGCACCCGGCTGCGGCTGCCGACCGGGCCCGAGCAGCTGATCGTCACCTCCGGCGCGCAGCACGCGCTCTCGCTCGTCGCCGCCGCGCTGCTCGCGCCGGGGCGGACGGTGATCACCGGCTGCCCGACGTACCCGGGGCTGCCCGACGTGGTGACGCAGCACCGGGGGCGGCTGATCGGCGTACCGGTGGACGAGCGCGGGCTGGACGTCCACGCGGTGGAGCGCGCCGCCCGCCGCGCCGCCGCGCCGGTGGTCTACCTGGACTCGGCGGCGCACAGCCCGTGCGGCGCGGTGCTGGCCGAGCACCGCCGGGCCGATCTGCTCGCCGTGGCCGGGCGCAGCGGGGCGGTGCTGGTGGAGGACCTGGCCCAGGCCGGGCTCGACCTCGACGAGGGCGCGGCCGTGCCCGAGCCGCTCGCGGCGCGGGACGATTCGGTGATCGCGATCGGCTCGCTCTCCAAGACGCTCTGGGCCGGCCTGCGGATCGGCTGGATCCGGGCGCCGGCCGCGCTGCGCGACCACCTGCTGCGGCTGCGTGCGACCAGCGACCTGGCGGGGCCGGTGCCGTCCCAGCTGCTCGCCGTCGCGCTGCTGGCGGCGGCCGATCAGCCCTGGCAGGACGGGCTGCGCCGGGCGCTGCGGGAGCGGCGCGCGCTGCTGCTGGAGCTGCTCGGGCAGCGGCTGCCGGCCTGGCGGGCGGTGCGACCGCAGGCCGGGCTCTCACTCTGGGCCGAGCTGCCGGTGCAGGACAGCGAGACCTTCGTGCACCTGGCCGCCACCCGGTACGGCGTGCGGGTGCTGCCGGGCGCGGCGGTCTGCGTGGACGGGCGGCACCGGGGCGGCGTGCGGCTCTCCATCGCCGAGTCACCGCGGACGCTGGAGTCGGGGGTCGAGCGGCTGGCCGTCGCGTGGGAGGAGCACAGCAGGCGGCTGGCGGCCAGCAGGTAGTGCGCCTCGGTGGGACAGGCGCTAGCTGGGGAGGACGGACTGGATCCGGGCGAGGGTGAACTCCTTCGGGTAACTGCTCGGCTCGCAGCGGGCGTAGAGGTAGGGCGAGTCGAACTCCAGCTCGCTGAGCACGTGCACGGTGCGGCTGCCGGTGTACGCCAGGTACTCGATCCGGACCGAGCCCTCGGTGTGGATCGCCCGGGCGAGCCGGCGGATGTCGGTGGGGGAGAGCTGGCGGGCGTGGCCGGCCAGCTCCTCCTCGGTCTGCGCCTGCTCCTCGCCGATCTCCCCCTGCACCGCGAACTGGCTCAGCAACCGACCGGCCAGCGCCCGGAGTTCGGCCGGAGCCGGGGCGCTGCGGGCCGGTTGACGGGTGGCCGCGCCGCGCTGCTGCGGGACGGCCGGCGCGCGGTCGGAGGTGGCGCGTTCGACCCGGACGGTGCCGTCGGCCGCCTCCGCGACGGGCGCGTAGCCCTCGGCGCGCAGCGCGGCCAGGGTGACCTCCGGGGTGGCGCCGCTGACCAGGACGGTCGGTGCGAGGGTGCGCAGCCGCAGCGCGCCGAGCCTGCGGTGGACGGCGAGTTCGGCGAGCAGGCCGGCGTCGGCGCCGTGCAGCACGCAGCCGGGGGTGACGACCCGGATCCGGCCGTGCCGGCGGGCGGTGTCGCTGATCAGATAGGCCAGCGGGTGGGGCAGCCGGGCGTCCGCGGGTGCGGCGCTGACCGCGGCCAGCTCGGCGGTGAGCTGCTCCGGGGTGCGGCCGGCGTCCAGCGCGCGGCGGATGCCGGCCGCGCTGAACCGCCAGACCGACGCCGTGCCGCGGGTCTCGCGCTCGGCGGTGGCGTCCAGCAGGGCGGCCAGCCGGCCGGACGGGGTGCCGGTGACGACGGCGGTCAGGTCGGTGCCGAACCGGGCGCGCTCGGCCGCCGGCGGCAGCAGCCGGGCCGCGCAGGCCAGCAGCTCCGCGGACTGCTCGCCGGCCGGTGCCCCCGGTGTCGGTGCGCGGGAGGCAGCCGGCGCCGACAGTGCGGCGCCGAGCGGGCTGAGCGTGCCGCGCGCGACGACGCCGAGCAGCTCGCCCTCCCGGATCACGGTCGCGAACGGCGTGCCGGCGTCCTGCGCCAGCTGGTCGGCCAGCGGCCGGTACCAGGCCACGACCGGGGCCAGCGCGGTCGCCCTGGCGGCGCCGTGCCCGTCCGGCAGCCGGCCGGCCGCGAGCAGCAGTGCGCGCCGTGCCTGGCGGCAACTCGGGCTCGGCGGACGGCAGATCAGTGCGGGCCAGGCCTTGCCCTCGGCGTCCCGGGCGGCGGTCGGGGTGAACGGCAGCGACCACCAGGCGAGCAGCAGCGCGGTCAGCTGCCCGGCCGGCTCCTGCTCCGCCCAGGCGTCGTACGCCCGGGTCATCGCGGACTGCCCGCTGCCGGCCGCCGGGTCACCGCCGCCCTTGACCCGGCCGGTGCCCCGGGCCCGCGCACCGGCGCTGCCGTGCCGGGTACCTGTACCAGCACTGGCGGCCGCGCCGCCGGTGATCAGGCCGGCCGCGGCCGCGCACTCCAGCACCAGCCGCACCACCGGCTCGGCGCACTGCGCGGCCTTGCCGATCCTGGCCAGTTCGCGCGGCCCGACCCCGCCGGTCCTGAGCAGCACCGGTGGCCCGGCGGCGCACGCGGCGAGCACCGAGGCGGCCTGGCCGCAGAACGTGCCGGCCGCCGCGGCCGCCTCGCGGGCCACCTCCGCGGCGGCGACCGGGACCAGCTCCGGCGTCGGCGGCACCGGATCGAACGGCGCGTGCCAGGCCGGCCCGCGCAGCGCGACGGTGACCTCGGCGGGCATCCGGGTCGCACCGTGGCCGTGGTGGGTGCGGACCAGCAGCGCACGCTCGCGGGCCCACTGCGCGGCCCGGCCCGCCTCGGTGCTCGCCGGGCCGCCCTGCACCGTCGCCGGCATGCCGCGCAGGGCGCACTGCTCCAGCAACCGCCGTGCGCCGGCGGGCGCCTGGGCGATCACGCCGGCGACCCAGGCGGTCGAGCCGAACCGCTCGACGAGCGCAGCGAGCCGCTGCTGCTTGGTGGCCGGCACGCGCAGGTCCAGCGTGCTCATGATCGCCCGCAGCTCCTCGGAGGTGGCGTCGGCGAGCAGCTCGGCCAGTGCCGGCTCCAGCCCGGTCGGGTTCGGCCAGACCTGGCGCAGCGCGGCGGCCGGATGCAGCGTGCCGTGCTCGTCCGGCCAGACCAGTGCGTGCGCGGCCAGGGCCTGGAGTGCGGTGTCCAGGCCGCGCAGCCGCTCCGGGCCGTGCGCGCCGAGCAGCCGGGCCAGCGCGGGCCGGTCGGCCACCCGGCCGAGCGCCACCACCGCCTCGGCTGCCTGCAGGAACGGCCGGGGCAGCCGCCGGAGCACCACCGCGACCGAGGACGGGCGCTCCAGCCGCTCGGACAGCTCGACCAGGCCCCGGGGCGCGGGATCCGCTGCGACGTCCGGCCGGGACCGGAGCACCCGGTACAGCTCGTCCTCGTCCAGCCCGCACAGCCAGCTGGCCAGCGGGGAGCCGGCGGAGTCGGTGATGGCAGCTCACCTCGCTCGGAGCGCACGGACGGCAGCGGCGCCGGAGCGCCGGTGGACGACGCGGCGGCGCTGCGCGCCTGCGGAATGCGACGGATACGTGACTGTCCGTCAGTGTAGTGCGGGGTGGTGACCGCCGGGGCGGGTTTGCCGGGATCGGGTGGGTGTGCACGGTGGGTGATAAAGGGGTGGCAGAACGTGCTGGTCTGGAGTGGTGGACAGCTGCTCGGGCTGCCCGTTCGGCCCGCCGGGGGTGGAATGGGACTGGGAGGATCGCCATGGAGAAGGTCTACGAGTTCTACATCCGCACCACGCCGGAGCGCCTCTGGGAGGCGATCACCGATCCGGAGATCCGCAGCAGGTACAGCTTCGGCACCCGTGTCGAGTCGGACTGGCAGCCGGGATCCCGGATCGAGGTGAGCGCGCCGGGCGTGCCCGGTCTGCTCGGCGACGGTGAGGTGCTCGACGTCGAGCCGCCGAACCGGCTGGTGCACAGCATGGTGGCGCTCTGGAGCGAGGACGTGAAGAGCGAGGGCAACTCGCGGGTGGCCTGGGACATCGACAGGATCGCCGACACCTGCCGCCTCGTGCTCACTCACGACCACCTGCGGGAGAACGCCAACGAGGAGCTCTACGGGGGCTGGCCGATGATCCTCTCCGGCCTGAAGACCTGGCTGGAGACGGGCGAGCAGCTCACCACCCCGGGGTCGCTGCGCTACACCTGAGCAGGGGCTGGGCCGGTATGGTCGGGGCCGTGGCAGAGGAACCGACTCCCTATCTCCTGGTCATCGGAGAGCGTCAGGCGCTGAGCTGGATCCTGCACGAGGAGCGCACCGCGTTCCCGGTGAAGCGCTGCCGCACCGCCGACCTGCTGCGGGCTGGCGACCGGCTGGTCCTCTACACCACCCGCAGCTGTTTCAACCGGCCCACGGCCGACCGGGGCCGGCTGATCGGCACCGCGACCGTCACGACCCCGGTCCGGCCGCTCGACGCCCCGGTCGAGTTCGCCGGCCGCTCCTTCGGCCGGGGCTGCGAGCTGAGGATCCCCGCCGTGGCGCCGGTCAGGACCGGGCCGGAGCTGGCCGGGCTGCTCGAGTGGCTGGAGACCTTCCCGGCGTCCTGGGCCACGCATCTGCGGCGCCCGCTGGTGCCGCTGAACGACCACGACTTCGACGTGCTCGCGACGGCCGTGGCACCCGCCACCACCGCCCGGGCGGCCGTCCTGCCGGGCTACCGCGAGCACGCGCGGCGGGCGGCCGCCGCCGGTCGGTCGAACTGAACGGGCTGGTCAGACCGCTGGAGTACGCTGCTGTGGTAGGCCTCGACCGGGTCTGGGAGCAGCGGATCGCCGACGTGGAGGCAACGGGTGTCTGAGCAGTGGCATGAGCTGGAGCTGCGGCGCCTGAGGCTGCAGGCCACGCTGGACGCCGAGCGCTCTGCCCGCGAGCGGAACGAGGCCGGCCAGTTCGCGACGCCGCCGAAGCTCGCCGACGAGATCACCCGGTATGTGCTCGGCCTGCACGAGGCGGCCGAGATCGACTTCATCGAGCCGTCCTGCGGCTCCGGCTCCTTCTTCTCGGCGCTGCTGCGGCAGAGCAGGGCCACCGCCGAGGACGGCGACGGCGGTAGCGGCAGCGGCAGCGGTGGCGGCAAGCGGATCCGATCCGCGCTCGGTGTGGAGCTCGACCCGCGGTTCGCGCAGGCCGCGCGGGAGACCTGGGCGGGTGAAGGACTGACGGTCGTCCAGGGGGACTTCACGCTGCCGCAGACCGTTCCCTCGCTCGCGGCCTCGCTGCTGATCGCGAATCCGCCGTACGTCAGGCACCACCACCTGGCCGCCGCCGACAAGAAGCGGCTTGGCGAGATCGCGTTCGACGAGGTCGACATCAAGCCGAACGGGCTGACCGGGCTCTACGTCTACTTCGTCCTGCTGAGCCACCGGCTGCTGGCGCCCGGTGCCGTGTCCGCCTGGCTGATCCCGAGCGAGTTCATGGACGTGAACTACGGGAAGTCGCTGAAGCAGTACCTGACTCGCAAGGTCAAGCTGCTGCGCGTGCACCAATTCGACGCCGCTGAGGTCCAGTTCGACGATGCGCTGGTCACCTCCAGCGTGGTGGTGTTCAGCAACGAGCCGGCCGATCCGGACTTCGAGACGTCGTTCTCGTTCGGCGGCGACCTCGCGAACCCGCGGGTGGACCACCGGATCCGGGTTGGGGAGATCGACCCCGCGATCAAGTGGTCCCGGTACATCCGCGGCGCCGGTCAGGCCGACGCGGTGGGCGGCCCGGTGCTGTCCGACTTCTTCAAGATCCGCCGCGGCCTGGCGACCGGCTCCAACGCCTTCTTCATCCTCAAGCGCGCCGAGGCCGAGCGGATCGGGATCGACCCGGAGTTCCTGCGCCCGGTGCTGCCCAGCCCGCGCGGGCTGAAGACCGACGTGATCGCCGCCGACGAGTCCCACTGGCCGCTGATCCCGGACCAGTTGGCGCTGATCGACTGCCCGCACCCGATCGAGAAGGTCCGCTCGGTCAACCCGGAGCTGGGCGCCTACCTGGACGCGGCCGACAAGAAGGTCACCGACGGCTACCTGGTCAGCCGCCGCAAGCCCTGGTACAAGCAGGAGGAGCGCGGGCCGGCGCCGATCCTGCTCACGTACATGGGGCGCGGGAAGGAGGACGAGCACCCGCTCCGGTTCATCCTGAACCACTCGGCCGCGGTCGCGACGAACATGTACCTGATGCTCTACCCCACCCCGCGCCTCCAGCGGTTCCTGGAGAGCACGCCCGACGGCATCGCCCTCGTGCACCGGGCGCTGCTCTCGATGTCCGTCACCGACTTCCGCGGTGGCGGGCGGGTCTACGGCGGCGGCCTGCACAAGATGGAGCCGAAGGAGCTCTCCTCGCTGCCGGCCGACTGCATCGTCTCGCTGGCGCCCGAGCTGCTCGGCGACTCCGAGCAACTGCCGCTGTAGTCAGGCGAACTGACGTTCCGTCGCTAAGCGGCGGCAGCCGTGGAGACGGCAGCGGCGGGGACGGCGCTGACGGTCGGTGCGGCTTCGGGAGGCGCGGCCTCCGGCGCCGGGGTGAGGTTGCGGACCTCGCGGACCAGTAGCGGCGCCAGCGTGGCGGTCAGCTGGAAGACACCGGCGGCGAGCAGGGTGCGGCGCAGGCCGAAGCTCGCCGCGAGCGGGCCCGCGACGGCCAGGCCCAGCGGCTGGGCGCCGTAGGAGCCGGTCCACTCGTAGGCACTGACCCGGGACAGCCGGTCGGCCGGGACGTGGGCCTGGAGGGTGGTCTCCCAGACCGGGTTGAAGACCATCATCCCGGCGCCGCCGAGGAAGAACGCCGCCAGGCCCGCGGGCACGCTGTGGGTCTGGGAGAGCAGCAGCGACGGCGCGGCGAAGAGCGACACCGCGATGAGCCCGAAGCGCAGCGGGTGCCGCGGGCTGACCTGCATGCCCAGCGCGCCGCCGGCCGCGGCGCCGAGGCCGAAGGCGGCCAGGAACGCGCCCCAGGCACCCGGACCGCCGAAGTCGCGCAGGCAGAGCAGCGGCCCGAGCACCGAGATCATCGCGTAGGCCATGTTGGCCAGAGAGGCGACCGAGATCGTGCTCCAGATCCAGGTGCGGCCGCTGAACTCGCGCCAGCCCTCCAGCAGGTCGGCGCGCACCCGGCTGGCCTGGAGGCGTCCGGCCGAGCCGTCGATGCCGAGCCGGCTCAGGCAGACGGCGCTGACCAGGAAGGTCGCGGCGTCGGCGGCGATCGCCCAGCCGGCGCCGACGGCGACCACCAGGCCGGCCGAGCAGAGCGGCCCGGCGATCATCGCGGCCGACTGGGACAGGCTGCGCAGCCCGTTGGCGGCCTGGCGCTGCTCGGCCGGCACGGTCTCCTGCACCAGGCCGGTGATCGCGGGGGTGAACAGCGCGCTCGCGGTGCCGTGGACGACCTGGAGCACCGCCAGTTCCCACAGCCGCAGGTGCCCGGTGAGCAGCAGGACCGCGGCCGTGCCCTGCCCGGCGGCCCGCACCAGGTCGGCGAAGCGCATCACCCGGTGGCGCGGCAGCCGGTCGGCGATCACGCCGCCCAGCAGCAGGAACAGCACGATCGGGATGATCCGCAGGGCGAGCACGAGGCCCAGGTCGGCGGCGGAGCCGGTCAGCGCCAGGACGGCGAAGGCCAGTGCCGGTGCGGACATGAAGTCACCGAGCAGCGAGGTGCACTGGCCGATGAAGAAGAGGCGGAAGCGGGGGACGCCGAGGACCTTGAGACGGTCGGTGAAGGTGCTGCTCATGCGGAAGTCCCGGGAGTGTCGGGAGTGCCTGAGGTGCTGGGGGTGTCGGGGCTGGCGAGGACGGGCCAGCGATCGCGCAGGCCGCTGCTGCTGTTGCTCACGTGCAGGGCGGGCAGCTCCTGGAGCAGCGGGCAGATGTGCGGCGGCGCGATCGGCTCGCCGGTGCCGAGCAGGACCGGGCCGGCCGGCTGCCACGGGTACCGGTGCTGGGCGAGGAGGTCCTCGGCCGTGTCGCGGAGCTCGGGGTCGGCGAGGGCGACGGTGATCGCGACGTCCTGCGGCCGGCAGACGCCGATCCGGGCGAGGCCCTCGTCGTAGAGCGCGTACGCGCCGGAGCCGATCTCGGTGACGCCGGGGACGGAGAGGATGCCCGCCGCGGTCGGCGTGCCGCCGACCGAGACGGTGGGGCAGGCGGTGCCCCGGGCGCGCAGGTACTCGGCGCAGTGCACGGCGTAGCGGGCGGTGCTCTGGCCCAGGGCGAAGCGGTTCTCGCCGCTGTCGGGGGTGATCATGCCCTGGTAGGCGGTGACCCCGTCGAAGCGCAGGCCCGCGGTGCGGCCGACCAGCTCGGCGAGCGCGAGCAACTGCTGCGGGGTGCTGGCGGTGGCGTCGTAGCCGTCGCCGATCCTGGCCAGCACGCCGATGGTGCTGCCCGCCGCACGGGCGGCGGCCGCCAGGCCGGGGACCACCTCGGGGGAGTCCACGTGGACGGCCAGCCGGCAGTCGCGGGCCAGCTCGGCGTAGAGCGCGAAGCGCCACTGGTCGCGGAACGGATGCGCGATCACGACGTCGGTGACGCCCGCTTGCAGGTACCGGCGGGCCTGGTTCGCCTGGGTGATCGAGATCCCCTGGGCGCCGGCGTCGAGTTGACGGACCGCCAGGGCGAGGGTGCGATGCCCCTTGGCGTGCGGGCGAACGGTGACGCCTGCGGCGGCGGCCCGCTCGTGGAACCGGGCGATGTTGCGTTCGGCGACGGCCAGGTCGATGGTCGCGGTGAGGGAGGCGCCCCGGGCGGCCGGGTCGGTGAGGACTGCCGAGTTGAGGACGGCGGTGCTCATGCCGCCTCCTCGGCGGCCGTGGCGCCGCGGCCGTCCCACTCGTCGCCCAGGAAGGAGAAGTCGGCCGGTCCGCCGTCCAGCATCCGGCGCTGCCGTTCGGTCTCCGCCGGGGTGCGGGGGCCGACGCCGTTCAGGCCGAGCAGGATCTCCTGGCTCCAGTCCAGGCCGAGCAGCTTCTCGACCGGCTCGTCGCGGGTCGCGGCGGTGAAGAAGACGCCGAGGTCGAGAGCGGTGCCGACCAGGTAGGCGGTCTGGCTGAGGTGGCCCAGCTCGGTGTACAGCGACCGGTAGACCCGGCCCATGCGGTACTTCCAGGCGGTTCGCTCCAGGACGGCGGTGTAGAGGAGCAGCACGCCGGAGTTCTGGACGTACGTCTGGCCGCCGCACCAGTCGATGAGCTCCTGCGGGTCCCGCTCGCCGAGTGCGATCGGCTCCAGCGCGTGCTCGGTGGAGTGGTAGTGGTAGACGCCCGCCGGGACGCCCTCGACGTTGAGGACGACCGGGTAGACCTCGATCGCGTGCCGCGAGCCGCCGGACGGGCTGGCCTTGAGCATCGAGGGCTGCAGGCCGGGCGCCTGCACCTGGTGCAGCGGGCCGGCGACCCAGCGCAGCAGGGTGGCCAACTGCTCGCGGGACATACTCTGTTGCGGGTCCAGCTGACGGGTGGTGCGGCGACTGCGTAGGGTCTGCTGCAGGCTGTTGGCGTGCAGGGCGGTGTCGTCGGCGGCCGGCAGGTGGAGCCGGCCCTCCGGCGCGTACTCCTTGAAGTGCGCCGGCTGCGGCCGGGTGTCGAGGTTGCCCCGGAGCCAGGCGGAGTCCTCGTTCGCGCTGACGAACGTGTCGGACTCCTGGGTGCGCGAGGCGAGGTGGTAGTACGTGGCGGCGGTTCCCCACTCGGCCCAGGGGCCGAGCTGCTCCTCGCGGTCGTGCTCGGGGGATCCCTCCGCCACCAGGACGTGGGCACCGAGCAGTTGGCTGACGAGCTGCGGATCGTGCCCGGTCTCCCGGAGGACGAGGTCCGGGTCGTTCCAGTCGGCGAACCGACCGAGGAGACTGCCGGCTTCCGCGCTCAGCGCGAGCTGCCGGTGGCGCAGCGGGTCATCGCAGACCAGCCGTCCCTTGCGCCACAGGAAGACGCAGAGCTGTGAGACACGAAGCCGGGTCATCTCTCTCCTTGACTGCTGGACAAGCTCGGGTGCCGGAAGGCTCTGGGACTGCGTCCCGGCACCCGAGGGTTCTCGAAGGTGAGGTGCAGCAGCTCAGACGGCCGGCGGGGCCAGGCAGGTCTGCGGGCGGTCGTACTCGCTGCGGTCCAGCAGCTCGATGCTGCGCTCGCTGAGGCCGAGCTCGATGCCCAGCTCCTGCTCCAGGTCACGGCGGGCGATGTTGCGGCGGATCTCGGACATGGGGTTTCTCCTCGGTGTGAAGTAAGCGGATTTGTACGGGGGTTGCGGATGCTGGGGGCTGTCGGCCGGTACAGCGGAATCAGGCGGCGGGGCTGATGCGGCCCAGCGGGCGGTCCAGCTGCTCGCCGTCCAGGCGCTCGATGGTGAGGTCGCGGTCGAGGCCCAGCTCGATGTTCAGGTCGCGGTCCAGGTTGCGGCGGATCTCGGACATGGTGGTTCTCCTTGGGGTGTAAGTGAGTTGGTGGGGTGACGGTGGGGGTGGGGGATTAGATCGGGGAGATGAGGCAGGTCTGCGGGCGGTCGTACTCGTTGCCCTCCAGCAGCTCGATGTCGCGGTCGATGCCGAGCTCGATGCCGAGGTCGTCGTTGAGGTTGCGGCGGATGTCCGACATGGTGGTTCTCCTTGGGTGTAGGTGAGTTGGGTGGTGGTCGGTGGGCTGGTCAGCCGACGGGGAGCAGGCAGGTCTGCGGGCGGTCGTACTCGTCGCCGTCGAGGAGCTCGATGTTGATGTCGCGGTCGATGCCGAGGCCGATGCGGAGGTCGTCGGACATGGTGGTTCTCCTTGGGGTGTAAGTGTGTTGGTGTGTTGGTGGGGGTGGGGGACTAGATCGGGGAGATGAGGCAGGTCTGCGGGCGGTCGTACTCGTTGCCCTCCAGCAGCTCGATGTTGAGGTCGCGGTCGATGCCGAGCTCGATGCCGAGGTCGTCGTTGAGGTTGCGGCGGATGTCGGACATGGTGGTTCTCCTTGGGGTGTCGGGTCTTGCGGGTGGTCCCGGGCTGATCGGCCGCGGGAGGTTCATGGGGCCCGGCGCTCAGGCCTGGGCGGGGGAGAGGGAGCGGCGCAGGCCCGCGCCGAGGAACTCGGCGAAGAGCTCGGAGGCCGTCTCCAGCGGGTTGGCCGGCTGGCGCCGCACGGCGGGGAACGCGATCCGGTCCTCCGGGGCGAGTCGGCTGCGCAGGAAGGAGGCGAGCCGGGCCACGCCCTCCTCGATGCGCGCCTTGTCGAGGTAGCTGAAGGAGAGCCGCAGTTGCTGCTCGCCGCCGGCGCCGACGTAGAAGTCGCTCATCGGCGTCCACAGCACCCCGAAGTCGCGGGCGGAGATCTCCAGCAGGTCCTTGTCCACCCGGAACGGGAGGTTCATCACCAGGAAGAAGCCGCCGTCGGGTGTCAGCCAGTCGATGCCGGTGCGAGCCCGGACCGCCGCCGGGAAGTGCCGGTTCAGCGCTCGCAGCAGGATCGCGAGGTTGCGCTGGTAGAAGGCGGCCTTCTCGCGGGCCACCGCCTTGAGCGAGCCGCGCTGTTCGACGATGATGCCGCCGATGATGGCCTGGGTGATCGGTGAGGTGTTGACCGTGACCATGCTCTTGATGGCGGTCAGTTCGGCGGCCAGCGGCCGGGTGCTGCCGTCGGCGGCGCGGACGAGCTGGTCGGCGACCACGAAGCCGACCCGGGTGCCGGGCAGGCAGACCTTGGCGTACGTGCCCAGGTAGACCACCCTGCGGTGCTGGTCGAGCAGCTTCAGCGTGGGCAGTTCGCTCAGCGCGGCCGCCGTGAAGCCGTACGGGTTGTCCTCCAGCAGCAGCACGTCCTCCTCGTTCGCGGCATCCAGCAGTGCCCTGCGGGTCGCCACGTCGATCCGGGCGCCGGTGGGGTTCGCGAAGTCGGGGACCAGGTAGACGGCGCGCGGCCGCTTCCCCTCGGCGCGGATCGCGGCGCAGACCTGCCGCAGCTCCGCCACGTCGAACCGGCCGTCCGACTGGTTGACCGTGCGCACCTCGATGCCGAGCAGTCGTGCCGCACCGACCACGCCGACGTAGCAGGGGTCGGCGACGATCAGCACGTCCTCGGGCGTGGCGTGCAGCGCCCGCAGCGTGATGAACATGGCCTCCTGGCAGCCGACCGTCACCACCAGTGACTCGGGCGAGGCGATGATGCCCTCGTCCAGCCGGAGCTGCTGGGCGACCAGGTCGTTGATCTGCCCGGCGGCCGGCCCGTACTGGTAGAGCTGGTGCTCGGCCCTGGCGTGGTCCCAGCCGCGGGACTCCCGCAGGTGGCCCAGGTAGCTGTCGATGTGGCGGGCCACGTCCACGGTGTCGAAGAAGACGGTGTGCGGGGCACCGGGGGCGAAGGAGATGGCGTCGGGGAACCGCGTCATCACCTCATTGAGGAAGTTCATCGAGGTGAGTACCGGGTCGCTCACGGCTGCGTGCAGCGAACCACGGTCCAACTCGACCGCGGAGGCTCCGAGGAGAGTCGCGGTTCCAGGCATCTCACACCCCAATCTGAGGTCTTGGTCCGGTAGTTCAGTACGGTTCAGCCCTGGCGGCTGCGGCTGATCCAGGTGCGTTCGAGGTTGTCGATGACGTCGGCGCTGTACAGTCGCTTGGCCTGCTCCAGCGCGAACTCGGCGATGTAGCCGCGGAACGCGTCGGCCGGCTCGTCGGCCAGGTTGAGCATCTTGCGGTTGCTCGCCACCGCCGGGTTGTCCAGCGCCTCCGCGGCGGCGGCGATGGTCTTGTCCATCAGCTCGGGGGCGACCACGTCGTCGCAGAAGAGCTGCGCCGCGGGCTCGTCGGAGAGGATCCGGCGGCCACCGAGGATGACCTGGCGGGACAGCCGCGGGCCCATCACCCGGGAGAGCCGCAGGTTCGCGGCGCCGGGCACGATGCCCTCCTGGAGGGCCGGCAGCGAGAACTGCGCGCCGGTCTCGGAGATGACCCGGTCGAACGCGAGCAGCAGCTGCATGCCGCCGCCGATGGCGTGCGAGTCCACCGCGGCGATCCACGGCTTCTCCTGCAGCCCGTCGGAGCTGAGCGGGTCGGCGCCGGGCAGCCGCACACCACGGATGATCTTCTGGATGTAGCCGGTCTCGCGCCGGAGCAGGAAGTCCAGCAGCGAGATCTGCCCGTTGTAGAGGCGGGTCAGGTTGATGCCGGAGCAGAAGACCCGGCGGCCGAGGTAGCGGGGGTGGTCCATCTCGCCGCCCCGCACCACGCCGACCCGGCTGTCCTCGTCCAGCAGGACGAGGTCGACCGCGGTCTCCAGGTCCTCCGCCAGGACGTCGTCCTCGGCATTGAGGCAGTACGTGTTGTGGACGGTGAGGTGCGCGACGCCGTCCTGGCGGACGATCGAGACGGTGCCCAACTCGGCGACCCCGCTTGCGCGGTAGGCCGCCAGCTCGGCGAGCGCCCGGGGCGTCGGCGCCAGCATGCTGTCGAGGATGTGGGTGCCGGCGGCGGGCGAGCGGAGCATGCCCCACATCAGGATGCCCTGGTCGACCTCGTGGCCGTCCTTCTCGGGCTGGATGTACCGGCGCTCGGCCGCGATCCGGTCCCGGGTGGGGACCAGGCCGGGAATCAACTCGGCGGCAGCATAGGCCAGTTCTTCGAGCCGGACCGATCGCCGGCCGTCGTCGGTCAGCTCGCGGTGGAGCCGCTCGCCGTGGGTGCGGACGAAGGCCATCCGGGCGGCGCGGCCGGCGGCGAGGAGCTCCTCGGCCTGCCGCTGCTCCCAGGCGCCACGCTCGGGGCGGACCGGCAGCGTGTCCAACTGCTCCAGGAGTCGGCCTAGGTGGCCGCTCAGGGCGGTGGAGTCGGCGTCGAAGACCCCGTTGAGGCGCAGGGGCGTGTCGGCGCGGTGCGCCCGGACCGGCCGGCGCGCGGTCATGATGTTTCCCATCAGTTGTTCGGCCAGGTCTCTGGGCATCGGTCAGTCCGCCGTCTGCTGACGGAGCGAGCGGTCGCAGGCGGCCAGGTGCGGGCCGAGCGCGTTCTCGAAGTCGGTCGAGGTGGCGTCCATCAGCAGCCGGCGGCGGATCGCGACGTCGGTCGCGCGGACCCCGGCGAAGCTCTCCAGGGCGGTGGCCAGCGCGGCGTCCGGGTCCTCGGCGATCTCGTTGACCAGGCCGAACTCCAGGGCCTGCCAGGCGGAGAGCTCGGTGCCGAAGAGCGCGATCTGCCGGGCCCGGGCGACGCCGAGCTGCTGGGCCAGCCGGTACAGGGCCATGCCGGGCCAGGTGGCGTCGTTGCTCGCGGGCAGCCGCAGCCGCAGGTCC
Source organism: Kitasatospora sp. NEAU-69 (assembly GCF_057158765.1). Taxonomy (NCBI): domain Bacteria; kingdom Bacillati; phylum Actinomycetota; class Actinomycetes; order Kitasatosporales; family Streptomycetaceae; genus Kitasatospora; species Kitasatospora sp. NEAU-69. Next base: position 21,076 of record NZ_JBWXUE010000002.1, on the reverse strand, counting down.
GCACCGGCGATCCGGTAGTCGGTGGCCAGCAGCGTCTCGGTGCTGTGGCCGTCGCAGATCCCGGTGGCCACCGCGACGGTGGCGACCGGCAGCCGCTCCAGCCGGCGCAGCGCCCGCTCCCACTTGTTGACCAGGTGCACGCCGGGAAGCTGGACGTCCTTGCTGGCGACTCTGCTCTCCAGCCGGATCGCCAGGGTGTCGTGGCTGCCGGCCTCGGCGCGGTCGCAGGCGTCGGTGATGGTGCCCACGAGGCCGGGGGACAGGGTCTGCGGGCCGTAGAAGGCCATGGTGAGGCCGGTCGTGGCGGGGGCGAGTTCGGTCTGGTTGACCATCTGGGTTTGTCCGTCCTGAGTCGAGGGTTGGCCGAGGCCTATAGGGGGTTCTGGGTGCCTGGGTTCCGGTCGGATGTGGGGTCCGGGGCGGCGCCGCCGGGAGCTACCAGCGGACCAGGGCGTTCTCGATGGTGGAGCCGGGGCCCATGGTCATCAGCACGACGTACTCGCCGGGTTCGACGACGTGCTCGGCGCGCAGCCGGTCGAGCGAGAAGAGGAAGGAGCCGCTGGAGAGGTTGCCGAAGTCGCGCAGCACGGAGGTGGTGTGCCGGACGTCGTGGGAGGTGAGCCCCAGGTTGATCTTGACGGCGTCGATGACCTTCTTGCCGCCGGAGTGGACGATCCACTGCGCGATGTCCGAGCGGCGCAGACCGGTGTCCTTGAGCAGGTTGTCGATCGCCTCCTCGGCGTGCGCGCCGACGACGTAGGGGACGTCGCGGTCCAGGAAGAAGCTGTACTTCCCGTGCTCCTCGTCCCAGTCGAAGCGCATCGCCTCGACCGCTTCGGGGATGATCCGGCTGGTGAACTTGACCAGCTGCGGGCCCTGCGACTGCGGGCCCTGCGACTGCGGGCCCTTGGGCTCGTCGCCGGCCATCACCGCGACCGCCGCGGCGCCGTCCCCGAACAGGCCGTTGACCACCGCGGTGCGCATCGTGCCGTCGAAGACGTACGCGGCCGAGCAGCACTCCACGCAGACCATCACGGCCAGTCGGCCGGGGTTGCGGCCGGCCCAGGCGGCCGTGGGGTTGAGGCCGTTGAGTCCGGCGTTGCAGCCCATGCCGACCACGTCGAGCCGGCTGCAGGTCACCGGGATGCCCAGCTCCTTGATCAGCAGCGCGCTGAAGCCGGGGGTGAGCAGGCCGGTGGAGGTGACGCAGACCAGGTAGCCGAGGTCGTCGAGCGAGGCGCCGATCTCCGCGAGGCACTTGGTCAGCGCCTCGGCGGCGAGTTCGATGCCCTTCTCGCGGTGCTTGCGCAGCAGTTGGGACTGGGTCTCGGGCTGCGGTACGCCGTCGGGACCGACCGGCGGCAGGGTCAGGTGCCGCTTGTCGATGTGGCTGTTGCGGAAGACCGAGGTGACCGTGGGGTCGGTGATCCCGTAGGCCTCCAGGATGTCGTCCTGCGAGTAGCTGGTGGCCGGATTGGCCGTGCCGATCCCGAGGATGCGGGGAAGCACCGTGGTCTCGGTGTCGAGGGTCCTGACGTCGGTAAGCAAGGCTCTCCACCTAGGAGTGGGTCGGGGAACGGGGTGCACTCAACGGGGTGCGTTCGCTGCCGTTGGGCTCTCGGTGGCCGCAACACTAGCCAGTGATGACAAGATCCGTCCAGTGTTTGTCAGATTTTGGCATCAAGCTTGAATGGCCTGCTCTGCGCGGCTTGCTGGTGCCTCATCGGCTGGGGCCACGCCGTCGGCACTGAGGTGCCTTGACTGAACGTGCCAGGACGATGGAAGATTTGTCATCGAGAGGATGTCGGCTTGGCAACTGCCAGGACGGGGGCCGCAGGGTTACGGCCACTCCCCTTCGCCGGCGAGCACGGTGATGGCGACGGAGCGACGCTTCACGGCGAACCTCCTCTCTCTTTCTTGACACGTCTGGGAACGAGGCTGGCGACAGATGGACTACTTGGCTCAACCGGCATTCGGGCAGCTGGTCGGCGAGCTGCGGCGGGAGCGCGGTCTCTCGCAGGCCCAACTGGCCGGCGACGGCGTCTCCTCCAGCTACGTCTCCCGACTGGAGGCCGGTCTGCGCGCGCCGACCTCGGCGGCGGTGCGGCACTTCGCCGACCGCTTCGGCGTGCCCGAGGACACCTTCCGCGCGCACTCCCCGCAGATGGTCGCCGTCCGCATCGCGGAGGGTGCCACCGCCGTGGAGGACGGACGCTACGAGGCGGCCATCCTGGCGCTCGGTCAGGCCAGGGACGAGGAACAGCACTTGGCGCCGGAGATGTTCTGGCTGCTGCTGCTGAACCTGTCCCGTGCCTACGAGCTGCTGGGCCGGCACGCCGAGCGTCGCGAGACGCTCGGCCGGGCGCTGGACACCGCACGCCGGCTGGGTTCGCCGGTGCTGGAGGTCAAGGCGCTGACCGGACTAGCAGTCTGCGCGCGGCTCCTCGGTGAGGTCGAGGAGGCCGTGACTGTGGCAGGACAGGCGTTCGCGCTCGGCGAGGAGCACGTGGAGGTCCCCCGCTCGGACGTCGCCCGCGCGCTCCTCGCGCTGATCGCCGCCGAGACCGAGTCCGGGAACCTCCTCGCCGCCGCCCAGCATGCCGAGCTGGCCCAGCAGATCCCGCCAGCGGAGCTTGGGACGCTGCGCGTTCAGGTGCTCTGGACCGCGGCGACCGTCGCCGTCCGCCAGGGGGCGGGCGAGCAGGGGCTGGCCCTGCTGGAGCAGGCGCTCGCGGTCGCCGACCAGCGCGACATCCTCACCTGGGGCCGACTGCGCACGGCGGCCATCTCGCTCTACCTGCGGATGCGCCAGGAGGTCACCCCGCAGGTCCTCGACTGGTTCCGCGAGGCGGATCAGGTCATCGCCGTCCACGGCAGCCCCGGACACCAGGCTGAGCTCAAGGCCATCGCTGCTCGTCTCGCTTTTCACCAGGGCGATCGCGAGCGGGCGTCCCGACTCGCCCGAGAGGTCCTGGACGATCCCTCCGGCCTGTCTCTTCAGGACCGGATGAGCGTCGAGATCCTCTTCCACCAGCTCGAGATCAGTCTCGGACGGGGCGACGACGCGGTCGGCGCGCTCCGGACGGTCGCCGAGCAGCTGCAGGGCTCCGGCAACCTCGACCTCGCGGCCGAGGCCTGGCGAGCGCTCGCGGAGGCGCTGGTCCGGGTGCGGGGATGACGCCGCCATGAGCGGCGCAACATCCTGTGTCATCTTTCGTCCTCCGAGTCGGTGATGGTTGCGGGGTCTGCCTGCTCAGGCGAGCGGCCGGGCAGGTCGCGAGGGGTGTGCGGAAGTCGTGGGCAGGCTCTGGCCCGAAGGGGCCACCTCGACGGGCGGGGGCTGTCCTGATCGGGCCTGTCCTGATCGGGCCGGCCGGCGCTGGGCGCCAGGGCTGCGGTCCGGGGGGCGAATCGGTGGCGGGCACCGGGGCCGCGACGGGTGCGCGGCGACGTGCTCCGCGGGTTGTTCTGAGCCGGTCATCCGGTGTTATTCGGACGGGCTGTAATCGTGTCGTGCCTGCACGGATTGCTCTGGTCTCGCTTGAGCGCTACTTGAGCCTTGGTTGAGCTTTCATCGGCCAGGTTGTGTGGACTTCGTCAGGTTGTCCGGGATATTTCGCACGGAGGCCGGTGCTACGTCAGGTCGGTGTTACCTGTCAGTAGCTGTCAGGTCGTCTGACCTGGGCGTTTCAGTGGCCCCAGGTGATGTCGAGCGGGGCGACCTGGGTGGTGCCGGCGGTGGTGCCGACCGTGCCGTCGGCCACCTGAACCGTCGCGGTGGAGTTCTGCGGAGTACCCGATGCGACCACAATTGCCGTGACACTGCTGAGCGCAATAAGAGCGGCGGCGGTGAACTTGGCGACACGGGTGGCCAGCATGGGATTCTCCTTGATTGTTTCGGTGATTTCCCGGAATGTATTTCCGGGCTTTCTCGGCGCCTCGTTCCTGCCGATGGCTCTACTCTGGCCGACTCTCAGAACGGATGGAACGGGTTCCGGCTGGACGGATCCGGCATTGGCATAACCTGTCCACCCCCCACCGGCTCGGTGGCCGCGTCCCAGGGGCCCGGCACGAGGACGGCCTGACTGCTGAGTACGGCGATCCGGCGCAGCCGGGGGTGCCGGGTGACCGCCGCGCGGCACAGCCGCAGGGCGCTGGCCTCGGCAGTCGCCAGACTGTCGGAGGTCAGGAAGAGGCCGACCACCGGGCCGCCGGCCGCGTCGGGGTGGACCGCCACGTGCTCCAGCCCGTCCTGCGGCTCGGCGAAGTCGGCCACTATTTCCGCGGTGTCCGCTGGCAGTGATGTCCCGTCCGCACAGCGTAGATGAGTGTGAATCAGATACATGAAGCCATCTTCGGGCGCTGACAATACTGCTCACAACCGCCCAAGTTGGACGCTTCCGGCGATGGCATAAAGCGTCCACCCATGAGGCCTAAGCTTCTCCTAGAATCCGCATCAGTATTCGCAGGCCGAGAATGGGGGAACAGTGCTTGAGGTCCTGGGGCTCGATGCGCACGCCGAACTTGTCTATCGGGCAATGCTCACCAACCCGGCAGAAGGGGTCGTGCAGCTCGCGGCGCGGCTGGGCGTGCCGGAGTCCCAGGTGCGCGAGGGCCTGAGCCGGCTCAGCGAGCTCGCGCTGATCCATCCCTCCCAGGCGGAGCACATCGGGTTCCGGGCGATCTCGCCCGAGACCGCGATGGAGGTGCTGCTCGCGCGCCAGCAGGCGGACCTGGCCGCGCAGCAGATGCGGGTCGAGGCCTCCCGGGCCGCGGCCGCGCAGCTGATCGCGGAGTGCTCGGCACTGCGTCCCAGAACCGTCGACGCCCACGCGGAGCAACTGGTCGGTGCCGACGAGATCCGGGAGCGGCTCACCCGGCTCTCCCGCGAGACCACCGAAGAGATGATGACCTTCGCGCCCGGTGGAGCGCACACTGCCGAGGACCTGCTGGCCAGCCGCCCCGGCAACTCCGCGATGTTCGAGCGCGGGGTGAAGAGCAGGACCATCTACCTGGACAGCGTCCGCAACCACCAGCCGACCCTTGAGCACGTCGCCTGGCTCAGCGCACAGGGCGCCCAGGTGCGCACCGCGCCCACGCTGCCGCTGCGCATGATCATCGCCGACCGCTGCCACGCGGTGCTGCCGATCGACACCGACGCGCTGGCCGGTGCCGTCGTGCTGCGCGGCGTCGGTACGCTCGCGGCGCTGGTCGCGCTCTTCGAGAGCATCTGGGACGCGGCCACGCCGCTCGGCGCCAGCCCCAGCCAGGAGCCCAGCGGCATCTCGCCGCAGGAGCGGGCCACGCTGCAGCTGCTGGCCCAGGGCTACACCGACGAGACGATCGCCAAGCGGCTCGGCGTCTCGCCGCGCACCGCCCGCCGGATCGCGGCCGATCTGATGGAGCGCCTCGGCGCCCAGAGCCGGTTCCAGGCCGGGGTGCACGCCGTGCAGGACGGCCTGCTGCCCACCACGCGCTGATCGTCCGCACGTCTGCACGTCTGCACGTCTGTTTCGCCTGACTGCCCCGACCTGAGCCGGCCGACCACGCAGAAGCCCCGCGTGGATACGGTCTGCCCATATCCATGCGGGGCTCTCTGTCATGTGCCTGCTTGTCTCAGCTGCTCAGCGCTTCACACTCACCGCTTCACCAGCGGTGAGCTGAGCTCGCGGGCGACCAGCGCCAGGGCCTCCAGGCCCGCCTGGAGCTCGTCGGTCGGGCCGCCGAAGCCGAGCCGCACCCGGTCGGGGTGGTCGAAGCACAGGCCCGGCACGAGCAGCACGCCGTGCTCGTCCAGCAGCTTGTCGCAGAGCGCGATGGTGTCGGTGCCGGGCGCCAGCGCGGGGAAGGCGCTGACCCCGCCGTGCGGCAGCGGCAGCGAGATCACGTCCGAGTTCTCGGCCGCCCAGGTGGTCAGCAGCAGCCGGTTGAACCGGGACTGCGCGAGCAGCGGCCCGACCACCTTGTCCACGTTCTCCATCACCCGGGTGCCCAGCAGCTCGTTCAGCGGCGAGGTGCTGATGGTGACGTAGTCGCGCAGCTTGACCATGCCGGCCAGCACGTCCGGCGGCGCGATGCACCAGCCGATCCGCAGCCCCGGCAGTCCGAAGGCCTTGGACATCGTGCCGAACGAGACGACGCGGTCGATCAGCGTCGAGGGGTCCGGCAGCGGGGTCCGGTCGTAGACCAGCTCGCCGAAGGCCGCGTCCCAGAACAGGTAGCAGCCGGCGGACTCGACGATCTGCAGCAGCTGGTGGTAGCCGGCCAGGTCCGGCATGGCACCGGTCGGGTTGTGCGGGAAGTTCACCACCACGGCCCGGGTCTTCGGCGACATCAGCGCGCGCAGCCGGTCGAGGTCGGGCTCGAAGTCGTCGGCGGCGCCGAGCTCCCAGACCCGCAGCCGGGCGCCGAGCGCCGAGGCGACCGAGGAGAGCGACTGGTAGACCGGGCTGAGCACGACCACCTCGTCGCCCGGCCGGACCACCGCGGACAGTGCCAGGAAGATCCCCTCGGTCGAGCCGTGGGTCACCATCACCCGCTCCGAGCGGGTCGGCGCGTACCGGGCGGCGATCGCGGCCCGCAGCGGCTCGCAGCCGAGCGAGGGGCTGTCCCGGAACGGCAGCAGGTCGAGCTCGTCCACGCTGATGTCCAGCATCTTGCGCAGCTGGCCGAGCGAGTAGTTCTGCATGCCCGAGCTGGAGATATCGACGCGCGCCTCGAAGTAGCGCGAGCGGAACCAGTCCTCCAGCAGGGCCGGCTCGATGTCACCGAGCGCCGCCCCGGGGAACTGGGGCTCACCGGCTGCACGGGTGGGGTCGGAAGTCATGGTTACTCCTAAGGGTGTGTCAGCCTGAGAAGGTTTTGAGGAGGGTGTCGTCAGCCGATGACGCGGGTGTTGGTGCTGCTGCGGCCCGGGCGGGTGCGGCGCAGGTCCTCGACGACGTTGACCCGCTTGAGCCAGCGGTCGGTGCCGTCGTAGCGCGGGCGGAACGGCCGGCGGCCGTGCACGACGTTGCGGTTGTCGATGAAGCCGACGTCGCCGGGCGACAGCGGGAAGTCGTAGAGGTTCGCGCTGAGGTGCTCCTTGAGCCAGCTCAGCGCCTCCGCCGCCTCCTCGTCGCCGTCGGCCGCGACCACGAAGTCGCCGTCGATCCGCAGCACCGGGGCCTCGGGGTGGCCGGAGAGCAGCGGGATGTGCGGCGGCCGGCGGCGCACCGCGTCCAGCCGTCCGAAGGCTCCGGCCCGGCCGGCCTCGCCGGGGTCGGTGTTCAGCGCGGCGTCGTGCGAGGTGTCCGGGAGGATGTGGAACCGCGGCTCGCGCAGCACCCGCTCCACGCCGGCCGGGATCGCGGCCAGGTCCAGCGGGCCGATGGTCGTCGCGGTCAGCTCCGGGCTGCGCATGCAGAGCAGTCCGACGAAGTCGGCGCGGCACTCGGAGAACGCGTCCTCGGTGTGCCAGCCCAGCTCGGTGCGGCTGCTGGAGCTGACCAGGCTGTCCTCCATGCCGGGGGCCGGCACGACGTCGGTGACCACCCGGCCGTCCTGCTGGGTCGCCCAGGAGACGACGTCGCCGAGCAGCGCGCCGTACAGCATGATCAGGAAGGCGTAGACCCTGCTGCCCGCGGTGTCCGCGTGCTGCCAGCCCGGCGGGGTCAGGCCGAGCGTCTGCTCGTCGATCAGGTTGCCGGAGACGACCAGCCCGTGCTTGCGGTCGTCGAGGCGGGCCGCGTTGACGGCGAGGCGCAGCCCGCGCGGGAGTTCGTGGGCCAGCACGGCGACCTCGGCCAGGAATCTGGGTGAGTCCACTCGGGAGTACTCGCTCAGGCAGCGCGCGGCGAGCTGGTGGGCCTGCTCGGCCTCCGCGTGGCTCAGGTGGTAGCGGTGCACGGCCACCCGGGCGGGGCTCGTGTGCGAGGTCGTGGTCACCAGCGGCGGGAGCTCGGCGTCGTTCAGGAAGGCGTCGGTCAGCAGCGCCTGCTCGACGAGCGCCTGGTCGGAGATGGTCTGGCTGGTCATGGTCTGGCTGGGCATGGGAGGACTCCTGGGCAGGTCTGGTGTGTCTGAAGTAGGTGGGTCGCCGCCGGCCGGAGCGGGATGCCGCGGTCCGGCCGGCGGCGGGTCAGGCGGTCAGGACGAGCGCGGTCCGGGTCCCGGACTGGCTGTCGTCGGCCCGCAGGCGGCTGTCGATCGCCGGACCGATGAGGTCGAGCGTCTCGGGCCTGGTCATGTCCGCGTGGGTGGCGTCGATGACGTGGTGGTCGAAGGAGCCGATGTACGGGCTCCACATCGCGGCGGCCTGCGCGGGGGTGATCTCCTCGCGGCCGGCCTGGTAGAACAGCACCTCGCCGTCGTACGGGCGGGGCGTGTAGTCGCGCATCAGCCGGACGTTGTTGACGGTGACCGCCATCAGAGCGCGGACCGCGCGCTCGTCCAGCGCGCTGAGCGAGCTGCCGTGGCTGCGCAGCCGCTCCAGAACCAGGGCCGGGGTGACCGGCAGCTCGTCCTCGGTCAGGCCGTCGAGGATGTCGATGCCGTCGAAGGCGAGCTGGAGCACCGAGCGCTCGTCCATCACCTCGTGCTCGCCGTTCGAACCGCCCGGGTAGGCGTCCAGCATGGCCAGCAGGGACACCTCCTGCCCGTCCTGGCGCAGCAGCACCGCGATGGCGTGCGCCACCGCCCCGCCGAAGGACCAGCCGAGCAGCCGGTACGGGCCCGAGGGCTGGATCCGGCGGATCTCGGCGAGGTAGTCGGCGGCGATCTCCTCGACGCTGTCCGGCAGCTGCACCGGCTGCGCCAGGCCGCGTGACTGGAAGGCGTAGAGCGGCACTTCGCGGTCCAGGTGCCGGGTCAGACCGGCGTAGCACCAGCCCATCCCGCCACCGGGGTGGATGGCGAAGAGGGGCGCCCGCTCGCCGGCCGGGCGCAGCGGCAGCACCGTGTCGAAGGTGCCGTCCGACTCGTCCGGAGTCTCCGCTCCGCTGTGGCCCTCGCCGATCGCCGCGGCGAGCGCGGCGACGGTGGGTGCCGCGAAGAGCGCGGCCACCGCGAGCGAGCTGTCCAGCGTGCGGCGGATCCGGTTGACCAGCCGGGTGGCCAGCAGCGAGTGGCCGCCGAGCGCGAAGAAGTCGTCGTCGATCGAGACCTCGGGCAGACCGAGCACCTCCGCGAACAGCGTGCACAGCTGCTGCTCACGGGCGGTGCGCGGGGCCCGGCCGCTCGCGGCCGTGGCGTCCGGGGCGGGCAGGGCCTTGCGGTCCAGCTTGCCGTTGGGCGTCTGCGGCAGCGCGTCCAGCAGGACGAACGCGGTGGGCACCATGTAGTCCGGCAGGCCGGCGGCCAGCCGCTCCCGGACGGCGGCCGGATCGACGCTCTCGCCGGGACCGGCCACCAGGTAGCCGACCAGCCGCTTGTCACCGGGCCGGTCCTCCCGGACCACCGCCGCGACCTGGACCAGCGCGGGGTCGGCGGCCAGCGCCTTCTCCACCTCGCCCAGCTCGATCCGGAAGCCGCGCACCTTGACCTGGCCGTCGGCCCGGCCGACGAACTCCAGCGTCCCGTCGGCGAGCCAGCGCACCACGTCGCCGCTCTGGTACATCCGGGCGCCGGGCTCGGTGGTGAACGGGTCGGCGACGAAGCGGCTCGCGGTCAGCCCGGGCTTGCCCAGGTAGCCGCGCGCCACACCGGGCCCGCCGATGTACAGCTCACCCGCGACGCCGACCGGGACCGGCGCGAGGTGCTCGTCCAGCACGTACAGCCTGGTGTTGTCCATGGCCCGGCCGATCGGCACCGAACGGCCCACCCGGTGGGGTGCGCGCATCGGGTGCCAGGAGCAGATCACGGAGGTCTCGGTGGGACCGTAGGTCGCCACCACCTGCGTGTCCGGGCAACTGTCGATCGCCCGCTGCACCGCGCTGACCGGGACGTTGTCGCCGCCCGTCCAGACCTGGGCCATCCGTCCGAGGGCGGCGGGTTCCTCCTCCGCCATCAGGTTGAAGAGCACCGGAGTGAACAGCGCGGAGGTGACCTGCTGTTCGGTGATGATCCGGGCGTACTCGCGGGTGTCCAGCGCGCCGGCCGGCGCCACCACGATCCGGTTGCCGGTCAGCAGCGGCACCCAGAGCTCGTAGGTGGAGGCGTCGAAGGCGTGCGGTGCGTGCATCAGCACGCTGCGCTGGGTGCCGCCCGCCCAGCAGCCGTCGGCGGCCAGGTCGGCGACGTTGCGGTGGCTGACCGCCACGCCCTTCGGCGTGCCGGTCGAGCCCGAGGTGTAGATCACGTAGGCCAGGGCATCCGGGTGGATCCGCACACCGGGGTCGGTGTCCGGTTCGCTGTCGAGCGTGGGGTCGTCCAGCTCGACGATCAGGGTGCCCCGCTCCCGCTCGGCCGCGACCAGCGCGTGGTTGCGCATCGCGGCATCGACGACCAGGACGTGGGATGCGGTGCCCTCCAGCACGAACCGCATCCGCTCGACCGGGTAGCCGGAGGGGAGTGGGACGTACGCGCCGCCCGCCTTGGTGATGCCCAGGGTGGCGATCACCACCTCGGCGGAGCGCTCCAGCAGGGTGGCGACGGCCCGGTCGGGGCCGATGCCGAGCGTGGCGAGCCGGTGCGCGAGGCGGTTGGCCCGCGCGTTCAGCTGTGCGTACGTCAGACGCAGTCGGTCGGAGGTGACCGCGACGGCGTCGGGGGCGGCGGCGACGCGCTCCTGGAACAGGGTGGCCAGGTCGTGCGTCGGCACCGGGCGCTCGGGGCCGTTCCAGTCGCGCAGCAGCTGCGTGCGCTCCGGCCCGGCGAGCAGGTCCAGTCGGTTGATCGGCAGGTCCGGGGTGGCGGCCGCCCGGGTGAGCAGCCGCACCAGCCGGTCGGCCAGCGAGGCCACCGTCCGCCGGTCGAAGAGATCGGTCGCGAAGACCACGCCGCCCTCGACCCCGGCGGGCGCGCCGTCCGGGCCGTACCGCTCGGTGAGGTTGAACATCAGGTCGAACTGGGCGCTCTCGACGCCCACCGCCTGGTCCTCGACGTGCAGTCCGGGGAGCTCGTAGGCCGCGGCGGCGTTGTTCTGCAGCACCAGCGTGGTCTGGAAGAGCGGGTGACGGGCCCGGGTGCGCACCGGGTTGAGCGCCTCGACGAGCCGGTCGAACGGGAGGTCCTGGTGCGCGTAGGCGGCGAGGTTGGTGTCGCGGACCCGGTGCACCAGCTCGGTGTAGCTGGGGTTGCCGCTCGTGTCGGTGCGCAGCACCAGCGTGTTGACGAAGAAGCCGATCAGGTCGTCGAGCGCTTCGTCGGTGCGGCCGGCCACGGCGGCGCCGAGCGGGATGTCGGTGCCGGCGCCGAGCCGGGTGAAGAGCGCGGCGAGCGCGGCCTGGATGGTCATGTAGAGCGTGGCGCGCTCGCCCTGGGCGAGCTCCAGCAGCCTGGCGTGCACGTCCGCCTCGATGGTGAGCGGGACGAACGAACCGCGGTGCGAGGGCACCGCCGGCCTGGCCCGGTCGAACGGGAGCTCCAGCTGGTCCGGCAGGTCGGCCAACGCCGTGCGCCAGTAGTCCAGTTGGGTCGCCAGGATGCTGCCGGGGAGCTGCTCGTCACCGAGCAGCTCGCGCTGCCAGAGCGCGTAGTCGGCGTACTGGACCGGCAGCGGCGCCCAGTTCGGGGCCGAGCCGGCGAGGCGGGCGGCGTAGGCGGCGCTCAGGTCCTGGCCCAGCGGGCCCATCGACCCGCCGTCGCCGGCGATGTGGTGCACCAGCAGCAGCAGCGTGTGGTCCTGCTCGCCGGCGCGGAAGAGCCAGGCGCGCACCGGGTGTTCGTCGGCGAGCTCGAACGGATGGCGGGCGGCCTTCGCCAGCTCCTCGGCCAGCTCACCGGCGGCGACGTCCCTGAACGTCAGCTCCATCGACGCGGTCGGCGCGATGACCTGGGTGGTGCGGCCGCCGCTGTCGCGGATGACCGTGCGCAGCACCTCGTGCCGCTGCACCAGGTCGTCCAGCGCGGCCGTGAGCGCGGCGCGGTCCAGCTCGCCGGTCAGCCGCAGCACCATCGGCAGGTTGTAGATCGCGCTGGGGCCGTCCAGGCGGTGCATGAACCAGAGCCGCTGCTGGGCGAAGGAGAGCGGCAGCTCCTCGGGGCGGGCGGCGGCCCGCACCGGGGGCCGGCCTGCGCCGGCCGTCGCCTGTCCGGCGGACTGATGGCCTGCGGACTCGTGGCCGGCCGACTCCTGCCGGGCGATCCGGGCGGCCAGCCGGGCGACCGTCGGGTCCTCGAACACGGCGCGCAGGCCGAGCTCCGCGCCGAGCGCCGCGCGGACCCGGCTGACCAGCCGGGTGGCCAGCAGCGAGTGGCCGCCGAGGGCGAAGAAGTCGTCGTCGATGCCGACCTCCGCCAGGCCGAGCACGTCCGCGACGAGCGCGACGAGCGTCTCCTCGCGGGCGTCGCGCGGTGCCCGGCGCTCCTGCGGGCCGCCCTCGGCCCCGGCGGGGGCGGGCAGCGCCCGGCGGTCCACCTTGCCGTTCGGGGTCAGCGGCAGCGCGTCCAGCAGGACGAAGGCCGAGGGCACCATGTACTCCGGCAGCTCGGCCGCGACCCGGGCGCGCAGCTCGTCGGCGTCCGGCGCCGCGCCGCCGTCCGGCACGACGTAGCCGACCAGCCGCTTGTCACCGGGGCGGTCCTCGCGGACCAGCACCGCGGCCTGCGCGACGTCCGCACCCCGGCCCAGCACCAGCTCGATCTCGCCGGGTTCGACCCGGAAGCCGCGCAGCTTGACCTGCCCGTCGGCGCGGCTGACGAAGTCGAGCAGCCCGTCCGCGGTCCAGCGCACCAGGTCGCCGCTGCGGTACATCCGGGCGCCGGGGGCGAGCGCGAAGGGGTCGGCGACGAAGCGCTCGGCGGTCAGTTCGGGGCGGCCGACGTAGCCGCGGGCCAGGCCCTCGCCGGCCAGGTACAGCTCGCCGACCACGCCGACCGGGACCGGGCGCAGCCGCTCGTCCAGCACGTAGGCGCGCATGTTGTCCATCGGCCGGCCCATCGGCACGGTCGCGCCGAGCCGGGTGCCCGGGTGCAGCAGTGTCTGGGTGGCGAACAGCGTGGTCTCGGTCGGCCCGTAGGTGGCCCGCACCGCGGTGCCGGGGCAGCTGTCCAGCACCCGCTGGACGGCGAGCACCGGGATCACGTCGCCGCCGGTCAGCACCTCGCGCAGCGGGGCGAAGACCTGCGGGTCCTCCTCGGCGATCACCCGGAACAGACCGGCGGTCAGCAGCGCGCTGGTCAGGCCGTGTTCGGTGATCAGGCGGGAGAGCGCGGCGGCGTCGAAGCCGCCCTGCGGCGCCACCACGATCCGGCCGCCGGTCAGCAGCGGCACCCACAGCTCGTACACCGAGGCGTCGAAGGCGAGTGGCGCGTGCATCAGGATCCGCTCGGCGGCCCGGCCGGCCCAGCAGCCGTCCTGCGCGAAGGCGACCACGTCGCGGTGGGTGATCCCGATGCCCTTGGGCGTTCCGGTGGAGCCGGAGGTGTACATCACGTACGCGAGCTGGTCGGGGTGTACCCGGGGTGCCGCGGCCGGGGCCTGGTCGGCGTCGTCGGCCAGGTCGGCCACCGTCAGCACGTGCCGGACGCCCTCGGGCAGTTCGGCCAGTAGCGGCCGCCCGGCCGTCGCGCGGTCCACCAGCAGCACGCTCGCCCCGGTGTCGGCCAGCACCCCGGCGGCCCGCGCCACCGGCGCCCGCAGGTCCAGCGGCAGGTATGCCGCGCCCGCCTTCACGATCGCCAGCAGCGAGACGACGGCGTCGGTGGAGTGCTCCTGGAGCACCGCGACCCGGTCCTCGGGGCCGATGCCGAGCGCGGTCAGGCGCGCGGCCAGCCGGTCCGAGGCGGCGTCCAGGCGGCGGAAGTCGGTGCTCCGGCCGCGGTCGCTGACCGCGATCGCGTCGGGTGTGCGCCGGGCCTGCTCACGGAACAGCTCGGGGATGGTCAGGCTCGCCGGCTCGGCCAGCGGGCCCTGCCAGTCGGTCAGCAGCCGCTGCCGCTCCGGCCCGTCCAGCAGCTCCAGCGCGCCGATCGGGGCGGCGGGCTGCCGGGCCGCGGCCTCGAACAGCCGGGCCAGCCGGTCGGCCAGGGCCTGCGCGGTGCCGTGCTCGAACAGGTCGGTGCTGTACTCGATCCAGCCGGTCAGCCCGGTGGCCGAACCGTCCGCGCCGTAGTGCTCGTTCACCGTGATCGACAGGTCGAACTGGGAGATGCCGGCCCGGATCTCCTCCACCTCGCCGGCCACGTCACCGAGCGAGAAGTCGGCGGCCGCGTTGTTCTGCAGCGCCACCATGGTCTGGAAGAGCGGGTGGCGGGCCAGCGACCGGGTCGGGTTGAGCGCCTCGACGAGCGAGTCGAACGGCAGGTCCTGGTGGTCGTAACCGGCCAGCGCCGCGTCCCTGACCCGGGCCAGCAGCTGCTCGAAGGACGGGTCGCCCGAGGTGTCGGCGCGCAGCACCAGCGTGTTGACGAAGAAGCCGACCAGGTCGTCGAGCGCCTCGTCGGTGCGCCCCGCGACCACCGAGCCGAGCGGGATGTCGGTGCCCGCGCCGAGCCGGGTGTACAGCGCGGCGACGGCCGCCTGCACCGCCATCGACAGCGTCGCGCCGCTCTCCCGGCCGAGCTCCAGCAGCCGGTGGTGCGTCTCGGCGTCCACCGCCCAGCGCACGATCGCGCCCTGGTGGCTCGGCACGGCCGGGCGGGGCCGGTCGGTCGGCAGGTCGAGCTCCGGCGGCAGGTCTGCCAGGGCGCTGCGCCAGTACGCCAGCTGGGCGGCGGCGGCGCTCTCCTGGTCGGCGACCTCGCCGAGCACCTCGCGCTGCCACTGCGCGTAGTCGGCGTACTGGACCGGCAGCTCCTCGAAGGCCGGCGCGTCGCCGCTGCGGCGAGCCCGGTAGGCGGTGGCCAGGTCGCGGGCCAGCGGGCCGAGCGACCAGCCGTCGGCCGCGATGTGGTGCAGCAGCAGGAGCAGCACGTGCCGCTCGGGGGCCAGCGTGAAGAGCCAGGCGCGCAGCGGTATCTCGCGGGCCAGGTCGAAGGCGTGCCGGGCGGCCTGCGCCATCGCCTCGGCCAGCTCGGGCTCGCCGGCGACCTGTTGCCGCTCGACCTGCGGCCGGACCCGGTCGAGGATCTCCTGCACCGGTTCCCCGTCGGTCTCGCGGTACACGGTGCGCAGCACCTCGTGCCGTTCGACGACGTCCGCCAGGGCCTCGACCAGCGCCGCCGGGTCCAGCGGCCCGTTCAGGCGCACGGCCATCGGGAGGTTGTAGGTCGGGCTGGGCCCCTCGACCCGGTGCATGAACCAGAGCCGCTGCTGGGCGTACGAAAGAGCGAGAGTCATGGGAATCGGTGTCCTCGTGGATGTACCGGCTGGACGGGAGGTCTAGGCGCGGGCGCGCGGGCGCAGGGCGGGGCGGGTGAGCGCGGGCCGTGCCGCGGCGGCCGGGGCGGTGGCGAGTCGGGCTGCCAGGGCCGCCACCGTCGGGGTCTCGAAGAGCGCGCTGACCGGGAGGTCGGCGCCGAGCGTGGTGCGGATGCGGTTGGCCAGGCGGGTGGCGAGCAGCGAGTGGCCGCCGAGCCGGAAGAAGTCGTCGTCGATGCCGACCTCCGGCCGGCCGAGGAACTCGGCGAACAGCGCGCACAGCGCCTGCTCGCGCTCGTCGCGCGGGCCGCGGTGCTCGGCCGCCTCCTGGTAGAGCGGGGCGGGCAGGGCGTTGCGGTCGACCTTGCCGTTCTGGTTCAGCGGCAGCGCGTCCAGCACGGTCAGCGCCTGCGGGACCATGTAGTCCGGCAGAGCCTCGCGCAGCCGTTCGCGGATCGCCGCCGGGTCGGCCACGGTGCTGGGCGGGGCGGTGAGGTAGGCGGCGAGCCTCTTGTCGCCCGGCTGGTCCTCGCGGACCATGACGAACGCCTGGGCCACGCCGTGGTCCGCGGTGAGCGCGGCCTCGATCTCGCCGAGCTCGATCCGGAAGCCGCGGATCTTGACCTGCCCGTCGGCGCGGCCGACGAAGTCGATCAGACCGTCCGCGGTCCAGCGGACCACGTCGCCGGTGCGGTACATCCGGGCGCCGGGCCCGGCGGCGAACGGGTCGGCGACGAAGCGCTCGCCGGTCAGCCCGGGGCGGCCGACGTAGCCGCGGGCCAGGCCCTCGCCGCCCAGGTACAGCTCGCCCGCGACGCCGGCCGGCACCGGGCGCAGCCGCTCGTCCAGGACGTACGCCCTGGTGTTGTCCATCGGCCGGCCGATCGGCACCGAGGTGCTGCCCGGCGCCGGCTCCGGGATCGGGACGCAGGTCGCGAAGGTGGTGGACTCGGTGGGTCCGTAGACGTTGAACAGCGTCAGCGACGGGTGCGCGGCCCGGACCTGGCCCATCACGGTCGGCGAGAGCGCCTCGCCGCCGACCCACGCCTCGCCGAGGCCGGCCAGCGCGGCCGGCACCTCCTGGGCGAGCAGGTTGAAGAGCGCGGTGGTGAAGAAGCCCGCGGTGATCCCGTGCCCGGTGAGCAGCCGTGCGTAGGCGTCGGTGTCGAGCCGCCCGGGCGGGGCGATCACGATCTGCCGCCCGTTCAGCAGCGGCACCCACAGCTCGTAGGTGGAGGCGTCGAAGGCGTGCGCGGAGTGCATCAGCACCCGGCGCTGGGTCGGGGTGGCGAACAGCCGCTCGGCGGCGAAGGCGGCCACCGACCGGTGGCTGACCCCGACGCCCTTGGGGACGCCGGTCGAGCCGGAGGTGTAGATGACGTAGAGCAGTTGCTCGGGCGTCACCGGCACCGCGGGGTCGGTCACCGGCAGGTCGGCCGGGCCCTGCTCGCCGCCCGGGCCGTGCTCGCCGTCGAGCAGCAGCACGGTCACGCCGGCCTCGGTGACCGGGTGCTCCCGGTGCGCCGGGTCCACCAGCAGCACCTTGGCGCCGGTGCCGTCGAGCACCATCCGCATCCGCTCGACCGGGAAGGCGGCGGGCAGCGGCACGTAGGTGCCACCGGCCTTGGCCACCGCGATGGTCGCCACCACCACGTCCAGCGAGCGCTCCAGCAGCAGCGCGACCGCGGTCTCCGCGCCGACGCCCTCGGCGATCAGCCGGTGCGCGAGGCGGTTGGCCCGCTCGTTCAGCTGCCGGTACGTCAGTTCCTGCTCGCCGACGAACACGGCGACCGCGTCCGGGGCCGCCGCGACCCGCTGCTCGAAGAGCCGGGCGACGCCCGTGGCGGTGTAGTCGGCGGGCGCGCCGTTCCAGTGCTCCAGGAGCCGCTCGCGCTCGTCGGCGGCGAGGATCTCGGCGGAGCCGATCGGCTGCTCCGGTGCGGCGGTCAGCTGCTCCAGCAGGCGCACCAGGCGGGCCGCCAGCAGCTCGACCGTCTCCCGGTCGTACAGGTCGGTGGCGTACTCCACGGCCAGTTCGACGCCCTGTGGCGAACTGGCTTGTGTGGGCAGCTCCTTGACGAAGAAGGTCAGGTCGAACTTGGCGCCCCGGAAGTCCACCTCGGTGGACCGGGCGGACACCCCCGCCGCCTCGAACCGCACGTCGGCGGTGTCCTCGGCGCACAGGGCGATCTGGAAGAGGGGGTGGCGGTTGCGGGTGCGGGGTGGGTTGAGGGCTTCGACGAGGCGGTCGAAGGGGAGGTCCTGGTGGGCGTAGGCGGCGAGGTTGGTGTCGCGGACGCGGTGGATGAGGTCGGTGTAGGTGGGGTTGTCGCTGGTGTCGGTGCGCAGGACGAGGGTGTTGACGAAGAAGCCGATGAGGTTGTCGAGGGCTTCGTCGGTGCGGCCGGCGACGACGGAGCCGAGGGGGATGTCGGTGCCGGCGCCGAGGCGGGTGAGCAGGGCGGCGAGGGCGGCCTGGACGGTCATGAACAGGGTCGCTCGCTCGCTCTGGGCCAGCTCCAGCAGCCTGGCGTGCACACCCGCCTCGATCACGGTGCGCACGGTCTCGCCGCGGTGGGAGGGCACCGCCGGGCGGGGCCGGTCCCGGGGGAGCTCGATCTCCTCCGGCAGGCCCGCCAGCCGCTCGCGCCAGAACGCCAGGTTGCGGGCGGCCCGGCCGGCCGGGTCCTGCTCGTCGCCGAGCAACTCGCGCTCCCAGAGCGCGTAGTCGGCGTACTGAACCGGCAGCGGCTGCCAGTCGGGGGCGCTGCCGGCGAGCCGGGCGGCGTAGGCGACGCCCAGGTCCTGGCCCAGCGGGCCCATCGACCAGCCGTCGCCGGCGATGTGGTGCAGCACCAGCAGCAGCGTGTGCTGCGTCTCGGCGGTGCTGAACAGCCAGGCCCGCAGGGGGGTTTCGGCCGCCACGTCGAACGGCAGGTGCGAGGCCTCCAGCAGCGCCGCGTCCAGCCCGTCGGCGGGCGTGGCGGCGACGGTCAGCCGCGGCCGGACGCTGCCGAGCGGCAGTACGTCCTGTACCGGCTCCCCGTGCACCTCCCGGAACACCGTCCGCAGGGCTTCGTGCCGATCAGCCACGTCAGCAAGTGCTGCCGCCAGGGCCTGCGGGTCCACGTCGCCGTCGAGGCGCAGGACCAGGGGGATGTTGTAGGTGGCATTCGGTCCCTCCATCCGGGTCAGGAACCACAGCCGCCGCTGCGCGGTGGACAGTGGCAGGTGCTCGGGACGCTGCCGGGCGGTCAGCGCCGGGCGGGCCCCGTCGGCCGAGACCGAACCGGCCAGGCCGGCCACGGTCGGCGTCTCGAAGAGCGCGCTGACCGGCAGATCGACGCCCAGCGCGGTGCGGATCCGGTTGGCGAGGCGGGTGGCGAGCAGCGAGTGGCCGCCGAGCCGGAAGAAGTCGTCGTCCACGCCGACCTTCGCCAGGCCGAGCACCTCGGCGAAGAGGCCGCAGAGGATCTCCTCCTGCGGGGTGCGCGGCGCGCGCCCGCCGCCGGCCGCCACCGGGTACTGCGGGACGGGCAGTTGCGCGCGGTTCACCTTGCCGTTCGGGTTCAGCGGGAAGGCGTCCATGATGACCACGGCGTCCGGCACCATGTAGCCGGGCAGGGTGGCCGCAAGCGCGCCGCGCAGCTGCTCCTGGTCGAGCCGGGCGCCCGGCGCGGGCACCGCGTAGCCGACCAGCCTCTTGTCACCGGGCCGGTCCTCGCGGACCACGACCTTGACCTGCGCGACGCCGTCCTCGCGGGCCAGCGCGGCCTCGATCTCGCCGAGTTCGATCCGGAATCCGCGGATCTTGACCTGCTCGTCGGAGCGGCCGACGAACTCCAGCTCGCCCTCGGCCGTCCAGCGGACCACGTCGCCGGTGCGGTACATCCGGGCGCCGGGGGCGAGCGCGAAGGGGTCGGCGAGGAAGCGCTCGGCGGTCAGGCCGGGGCGGCCCACGTAGCCGCGGGCCAGGCCGCCGCCGCCCAGGTAGAGCTCGCCGGCGATGCCGGCCGGGACCGGGCGCAGTGCCTCGTCCAGCACGTACGCCCGGGTGTTGGCGAGCGGCCGGCCGATCGGGGCGGCGAGCGCCTCGGTCCGGCCGCCCTGCGAGCCGAGCAGGGCGGTGGTCGAGGTGCAGGAGACCTCGGTCAGACCGTAGACGTGGATCAGCCGGGTCGGCTGCCGCTCCCACATCTCCAGGCGCTCCGGCAGGATCCGCTCGCCGCCGGTGGCGACGAAGCGGAAGCCGGCCGGCAGCGTGCGGCCGGCGGTGTGCAGCTCGTGCGCCCACTCGTGCCAGTAGGCGGTGGTCAGCTCCAGGCCGGTGATCCGGTGCTCGGTCACGTAGTCGGCCAGGTCGGCGCCGCTGGTCAGCACCGGCTCGGTCGGGATCACGACGGTGGCGCCGGCCGCCAGGGTCGGCAGCAGCTCCTCCAGCAGCACGTCGAAGCCGACGGCGGCGACCTGGAGGATCCGGTCCCGGGCGGTGAGCTCGAAGGCCTCCACCATGGTCAGGGTGTAGTTGAGCAGCGGGCCGTGGGCGAACATCACGCCCTTGGGGCGGCCGGTGGAGCCGGAGGTGAAGAAGGCGCAGGCGAGGCTCTCGGGGGTGATCTCGGTGAGCTCGTCGCTGCTGAACTCGGTGGCAGCGTCTTCGAGTTCGTCGAGGCAGAGCACCGGCGCGGGGGAGCCGTCGAAGAGCCCGCCGAGCGCGGCGAGCACCTGCCGCCGGGTGAGCACGGCGGCGGGGGCCGCGTCGATGAGGATCGCGCGCAGCCGCTCCTCGGGCAGCTTCGGATCGACCGGCAGGAAGCCGGCGCCGGCCTTCAGTACCGCCTGCACCGCGACCACGAGCTCGGCGGAGGCCGGCAGCGCGAGCAGCACCAGGTCGTCGTGCCGCACCCCGCTCTCCCGCAGCCGGGCGGCCAACGCGGTTGCCGCGGCGTCGAGCTGGGCGTACGTCAGGCGGGTGTCGCCGTGCTCGACGGCGAGCGCCTGCGGCGTGCGGGCGGCCTGCTCGGCGAGCAGCTGCGGCAGGGTGATCGCGGGCAGCGGGCGGGCGGTGTCGTTCCAGCGCTCCAGCACCAGCTCGCGCTCGTCGGCGGCGAGGATCTCGGCCGAGCCGATCGGCTGCGCCGGTGCGGCGGCCAGCTGCTCCAGCAGCCGGACCAGGCGCTCGCCGAACAGCCGCGCCGTCGCCTCGTCGTAGAGGTCGGTGGCGTACTCGATCTCGATCCGCACGCCGGCCGCCTCGCCCTGCGGGCCGGTCCGCTCCCGGAGGTTCAGGCAGAGGTCGAACTGGGCTGCCAGCGCGGGTGAGTCGGCGTCGGTGACCCGGGCGGCAGCGCCCAGGTCGAAGTCGGCGGCGGCGTTGTTCTGCAGGATCAGGGCGATCTGGAAGAGGGGGTGGCGGTTGCGGGTGCGGGGTGGGTTGAGGGCTTCGACGAGGCGGTCGAAGGGGAGGTCCTGGTGGGCGTAGGCGGCGAGGTTGGTGTCGCGGACGCGGTGGATGAGGTCGGTGTAGGTGGGGTTGTCGCTGGTGTCGGTGCGCAGGACGAGGGTGTTGACGAAGAAGCCGATGAGGTTGTCGAGGGCTTCGTCGGTGCGGCCGGCGACGACGGAGCCGAGGGGGATGTCGGTGCCGGCGCCGAGGCGGGTGAGCAGGGCGGCGAGGGCGGCCTGGACGGTCATGAA